>DASWDH010000437.1:0-2907 GCA_036395495.1 Polyangiaceae bacterium | reverse complement strand
GAACGTTCTCGCCCCGATGGCCTTCGTGCCGGCGCGTCCGAACCGAAGCGGGCCTCGAAGGCAGAAACGACGAGCTCAGCGCAAGCGTGCACGCCGGTCGTGCAGGGGTTCAAGAACAGGTCGAAGTGGTGGGGGTCGCTCACCTCGACTTTGAAATTGTCGCGATAGAATGCCGTTCGTTCACGATCGATGCGAACCACCATCGCGCGCGCATCGAACGCAGACAAGCCGTAGGTCGTGGCGGCACGCTCGACCCTCCAGTCGAGCGGTGCGTGGCAGCGCACCCGCAGCGTGAATTCGGGGTCGAGCATCAAGAAGGCGCCGCGACCGACGATGACGCTCTTGCCGTGACGACCGAGCGTGAGCACGACCGCCGAGAGGTTATGCATGTAATCGGTGGGGGTGAAACGACCGATCTGCACCAGTTCGTCGACCCATCGCGCGACGCCGGAGCGCCGTCGCTCGTCGAGCGACTCGACGACCTTGCGACGGACGTGCGCCTGCTTGGCGATCTCGTCGACGAGCTCCTGTGCATAAAAGCCGAATCCCAGGCGTCCGGCCGCGATTCTTCCGATCTGGCCGCCCAACGCGCCGAACTCGCGCGAAACACAGATGACCGGTCGTTGGGCTTCGGCGACCGGTGGTTCGGAGGGCCTCGGGGGAGACCCCGAGAGGCGGTCGGCGATCTGGCGCTCGGCCAGCCAGCGAAGGACTTGCTGATCGACCAGCTGCTCGATGCTACGCGACATGTGCACCTCCGAACTGTCAGGTGAGTGACGTAATCAATATTGTGCATAGCGGAGACAATTATCAAACGAGATCCGCAGCAAAATAGCCGATTACGCGCACGTGAGATATTCCACAACCGACGGTCCGAGCGTGTTGCCGCGCTGCAGTTTTCTGCATCTCGCGCAATCGCGAATGCGCCCGGGATGTAGCTTTACCGTCTCGTGCGCGCCGTTTTCACGGCTCGAGGATGCGCGGTGGTTGCGACGACTCGGAAGACGGTGCGGCGGTCGTGCCGCCATTGCGTAAATCGTCGCCGGGCTCCGTTGCGTCGCGAGCTCTCGCGGGGAACGGCGCGAGGGGCGTCCTCTGGATAGGGACACTTGCCGAGGGTTGAGCGATGACCGCGCTCGGCGCCGCAGGGAGCGGCGGATGCGCATTCACTCGAGTCACCACGACGGGTGCGGGGGGCGGGTTCTTTGGTTCGTGCGTGCGGTCGTACCAATGCCACGCTGCCGCGCCCGCAAGTACCAGCGATGCGCCGCCGATCGCGCGAATAATAGACGACATGAATCCTATCGCCCGCGGCGGAGCGGTGCGCCGCGCGGACGGAGGCGTGCTCCCCATCAGTCGATATCGCGGCACCGTGTCGTAGAGAGTGGAAGGTAGCGGGACCGCTTTGCCGGCGGCAATCAGCTCGAGCTCCACCCGAATCGGCGCCTGCTTCTGCCGTTCCGACGGGGGCGCGCTCGGCGACGTCGTCCATTGACCGTGGTCTGCCTCGAGAACTTCTTCTTCCGAGTCGTTGGGAATCGGAACGTCCTCCCCGTCGGAGGCGATGGCCGCTGGTTGGCTCACCGTGCCGGCGGGTGTGGAGGTCGGTCCAATGACCACCTTCGGCTCGAGAGGTACCGGACGTTCGCTGGTGGCCGGTATCATCCCTCCGAGCTTCACCGGTTTGCGTGGAAGAACGAGCGTGGGCTCGTCGGGCGGCGGTACCGACGGCGGAATGCTGTGGGCGTCCTCGCTTTTTAGTTCGATGAGCTCGGGCGACGAGCCCGTCTTAGCGGCAGCCGCCGGCGGTCTCAATGTCGGTGTTTTCGATGGCAGCACCGCCGCCCGTTGCGATGTCGGCGGGCTCGCCGGCGCGCTGACAGGCTCGAATTTTTTCGCGGCGGCGGCGGCTTTCATCCGCACTTCGGAAGGACTGCCGGACCCGCCCGCGCTCCAGGCAGGTTTCGCGCGGGGCAAAGTCTTTTCCGAAGGCGTCGACTCTTGGGGCCGCGGGGCTGCGCGTTGCGGTTGCACCGGCGCGCTTGGCTTCACGTCGCGAGCGAGGTCCTCTGCCGGGCGCGGCGGGGATGCCGCCGTGGGCACGCTCTTCGATGGCGACGGTGAGCCGGCCAGCACCTTGTCGCTGGGTGGATCGACCTTCGGCTTGGGAGGTTCGACTTCGGCTCGCGGCGCCGGCTTCTTCGCTTCGACCGCTTCCGGCGCCTTTTTCGCGTGCGATTCGACCGTCGGCCGCATGGTGGCGTTCTTGGAGAGGGCCGCGTCGGCCGTCGCCGGCTGCGCGGTTGCGAATTTCTTCAGGAATGCGGCGACGTGCGTCTGCGTCGCGAGCTTCGCGTCGGCGATCTTTCGGACTTCGGCGAACATGGCGCTCGCGTTCGAGAACCTCTTTTCGGGTTCGGTTTGCATGGCACGCGCGGCGACATCGACGAGCGGGGCCGCCCATGGAACCCCCTTGGGAACCGGTGCACGCACGATCGTTCCCGAGCGGAGGTGCTCCAGCCATCCGGCATCGGTCAGCACGGCCTTGTTACTGAGCGCCTGCCAAAGCAGCACCCCCATGGCGAACACGTCCGCGCGCTGGTCGGCCGCCGCACCCCAGAGAACCTCGGGCGCCACCGTCGCTTCCTCACCCGGCAGTGCACCAGGAATTCGGATGCGGCAGGCGTGGAGCAGGCGCGAGACACCATCGGCCCCCACCAAGACGTTGGCCGTCGTGATGTCGCCGTGTGAGAGCTTGAGCGGTTGGCCCTTCGCATCGCTCAGATCGTGCAGCGCGGCGAGCCCGCTCAGAATGTCGGTGAGGACGCGCAACAAAACGTCCAGCGGCAGATTCGATTTCGACTCGGCAGCGCCACGCCACAGCCCCGAGAGGCGCTCCCCCTCGAC
>DASWDH010000436.1:0-5644 GCA_036395495.1 Polyangiaceae bacterium | reverse complement strand
TCCGGCCAGTATCGCAGCGAACACCATCGCGGCGGAATTGGGTCTCCGGCGGCTCGAACACAAGGAGCATCCACCTTCGTCTCCCTCCGCCGCTCGTTTCGCATCGCCCATCACGCCCATCGCGCCTCCAACGCTCGCGCCGCCCGCTCCTCCGCTAGTACTGCTCGTGCCGGTCGAGCCCATCGCCGCCACTGCCGGTCGCCGCACCGGCGCTGCCCGACCCACCGCCGGCATCCACCCTCCGTCAGCAACATCCCGTTCGTGCTCCTCTGACGCGCGAGGTTTGCTGCGAAGGTTCGTTCGGATATTTTGCCGATATGAAGAAGTTCCTGTCGATCATGCTCGCGAGCTGCGCCACTGCGAATCCGCGGCCGAGTCGTCCCCCTTTCGGCGGCGTGGAGAATGCATCGTGGCTCGTCTACCAAGTGGAGCACGTCGAGCGCGACGACCTTCTACCGGCCTTCGAAGCGAGCGCACGCAGTCATGGCTGCAGCACGGAGCAACTTGGAGGCGAGTCAAGCCTCAACATCGGCGGCGAACTCCGAACCTATCACGGTATCAACGCGTCCTGCGAAGAAGGGACGATCGCCCTCATCACCCTGGTGGGCGGCCGGGTCAGGATCGGATGCGCGAAGCCAACAACGCGCCAAGACTGCGACCTCTTGCTTCGGAAGATCACCCAAGCCAGGTGAAGGTGTCGCCCGGGAAATGGATTCGCCTCCGGGCATCTTCCCAATCGACGAGTGGGACGGTCCCTTCGGCGACAGCTTGCGCGCGACGATCGAGCTCCGTAAGCCAGGCGGCCTCGGCATCTGCTTCGCCTTCCTGATGAAGGCTCTCCAGCAGCGCTTGCGCGAGCTCGGCTCGCTCGCTCGCGGGAAGGGACCGAAGGGTGCGGCGACCCGCGTCTGGGGCGGAGCCGGAACAGCACCCGACCAAAGCAGGGTAGGGGAGCTCGTCGTCGGTTCGCGGTTCGACTGCTCGCACAGCGGTAGTATCCTCGCTGCATGATTCACTCCCTTGGTGGGCGCGCGGCGGGCCTCCGGCTCGAGCGCATGAAAGCGTCTCCTCGATACCTGGACGGCGCGTTCCGCAATACGTCGGAGGTCGCTCCAGGATTGAAGAAGGGGACCGTCGCTCCGACGATTTCGGAATTTCTTTGCGGTGGCCAGCGCCGCACGCCGCCGGGTCCTCTCCCCTCACGGAATCCACTGACGAGCTGGTCGCGACCGCAAGAGACGTCGCTTCGCGCGACGTGGCTGGGACATTCGACGGTCCTCCTCGAGATGGACGGGGTGCGGGTTCTCACCGATCCGGTGTGGGGCGAGCGAGCATCGCCGGTCACCTTCGCAGGGCCGAAGCGCTTTCAGCCCGTCCCCGTGTCGATCGCGGCGCTTCCCCCGATCGACGCGGTCGTGATCTCGCACGACCACTACGATCACCTCGACTACGGGACGATTCTCGAGCTAGCCCGGCTTGGCGTCCCGTTCTTCACGTCGCTCGGTGTGGGAGCCCATCTCGAGGCGTGGGGCGTGCCCGCTGCGCACATTACCGAGCTCGATTGGTGGGAGACCGCCGAGCTTCCCGAGAAGGGCCTGTCGATCACCGCGGCCCCGTCGCAACACTTTTCGGGTCGCTCCCTCGGTGGTCGCAACGCAACGCTTTGGTCCTCGTTGGTCTTGCGCAGAGAGCGGTGCTCCGTTTTTTTCAGCGGCGACACCGGACTCACGCCGGAGTACACGCAGATCAACGAGCGCCTCGGCCCGTTCGATCTCGTCATGCTCGAAGTCGGCGCGTTTCATCCCGCGTGGGGCGACATCCATCTCGGGCCCGAGAACGCCCTCAAGGCATTCGCGCTCCTCGGGGGCGCCCACTTTTTGCCCGTGCACTGGGGCACCTTCAATCTCGCGATGCATGCCTGGGACGAGCCGGCCGAAACGCTCGTCGCGCTTGCCCCCGCGCAGGGAGTGCACCTCGTGATGCCTCGCATAGGCGAGCCGGTAGAGCCTTCGCGCGCCGGCGACGTCGAGCCCTGGTGGCGACCGGTGGCGGAGGAAGAGGGGCATCGCGCAGAGCCGGAGGAGCCGCCCTCACTGCCCCCGAGCACCACGGCCGTGCCGTGGCCGATGGACTAGCGCTAGTTCGCCAGTCTGCGGACCATCAATGTGATCGGCCAAGCCCCTGCTCGCCATTCGGCAGGGGGAGCTCGAGTGGCTTCATCGTCGGCAATGCGTCCAACCTCAATCGAACAAGATTCCAGCTACGAGCAATGCTTTCGAGTCGAACACTGCACGGGTCTTCCCACGTCGCGTCCGCAGCAACTCTTGCGTCGCCTGCGAAGCAAGAGTATTCGTCATCGGGCGAAGCCCCGGAGCGATTCCAGGCTCGGGCCAAGCTGGATGGATCCGAAAGGTGAACCCTTGCCGTTCGCCGGTACGACTTATGAGTTATCGCGATGCGGCGATGAAACGACACGGTGTTCCGCGGCGGGCATGGCCGGCATGGGGGACAGGTCTCCTCGCGTTGGCCTCGTCGTGCGGCGGGGCGACCCTGGATGGGGGCGTTTTCGGCGGCGACGACGCGGGCGCTGGGTCGAGGATGGATGCGGGGCGCGGCGACCGAGCCGTGGCCGTCGATGCGCCGGCCGACCGCCGTGCCGACGCTACGGCGGGAGCGGCGGACGTCAGGGTGGAAGGCGCGGCCGACGCGAGCGATGGATCGATCGACCCGGCATGCAGCGTATGCAGCCATCTGCCCCACGTGCGGCCCGACGTGCCCGTCCCATGCCGCAACGGAGAATGTTATGTCTATCCAGGCGGGTGCGTCGAAGGGTTCGCCCATTGCACGTCGCGCCCCGAAGACGGATGCGAAACCGACTTGAGCCAGCCCTCGCATTGCGGGGGCTGTCAGATCACATGCTCCGGCCAATATTCGTCGTGCATGCGAAGCAACGGCACGTACATGTGCATCGCCGATTGCACGCCCGATCGACACGACGTTTGCGGACGAACTTGCTTCGATTTCCAGACCGACGTCCACAATTGTGGCCGGTGTAACCAGGCCTGCGGGGAGGTGCCCAACACGATTGCCGCTTGCGAGCAGGGGACCTGCAAAGTGGCGCGCTGCCAAGTGGGATGGGGTGACTGCACGGCCGATGTCGGCTGCGAAACGCGCCTCGATCAGGCCGACCATTGCGGCCTATGCGGCAACCACCAGTGCGCGGTCGCGAATGCCACGCCGACCTGCATCAGCACCGGATGCGGAGTGCCCATCTGCCAAGCCGGCTTTGCGAATTGCGACGCGACCAGCCCGGATTGCGAGACGCCCATCGGCGGCGCGGCCCCAAGCTGCTGGCCCAAGTACCGCGGAACGGCGGCGCTCGGAGGTCATCCGATCTTCGGCGCCAGCGTCGCCTTCGCGCCCGACGGTTCGTATGTCGTGGGGGGCGACTTCGGTCGTTCCGGCGACTTCGATCCGACCAGCGGGCTCGATGTCCGAGTGCCCGTTCCGGGAAGCCAGGACGCGTTCATCACCAAGCTTCATGCCGACGGCAGCTATGCGTGGACGCGAACACTCGGCGCCGAGGGCGAGGACCTGGTCTTGGCGGTCGCAGTGGCACCCGACGGATCGATTTACGCGACGGGGCACTACGAAGGTGCCGTCGATTTCGATCCCGGCCCAGGAGTCGACGTTCACACGAGCGGCGCCGGCATCTTCGAGGCGTTTCTCCTCAAGCTCGCCGCCGACGGATCGTTCGTTTGGGCGAAGACTTTCGCGCAGGGCGACGGCGAAGGCGCGCAGGGAATGGCCCTCGGGATCGCCGAGGATGGATCGGTCTACCTCGGCGGTGGATTCAGCGGCACCATCGATCTCGATCCCGGTTCGGCCACGTTGTCGGCCTCCGCTTACGGGGCGGGGTTTCTCGTGAAGCTCACGTCAGGAGGCGAGCTCGCCTGGGGGCGAGCCCTGGGCGGAGCGAAGTGCCAGGGTGAAGGCGTTTCAGGCCTCGCGCTCCGCTCCGATGGAGCCGTGTGGGTGGCCGCGCGCGAAGGGTCGGCTTGCTCGGTCGACCCGATGGACACCGATGGGTCGACCGATCTTCGCCTCGACATCGCGAGCTTCGGTCCGACCGGCGACTACCGTGGCGCGTGGCGCATTCATGGCACGTCCGAAGCGGCTTCGCTTGCCATCGGAGCCGACAATTCGGTCTATGTCGGCGGCAGCTTCACCGACGTCGTCGACTTCGATCCGGGCCCTGCCAAGGTCGAACGCGTTCCCGGGTTTTCGGATGACGAGACCTTCATCACCAGCGGTTTCATCCTGAAGCTCGGCCTCGACGGCGCTTTCCGATGGGTGCAGGTGTTCGGCGACGCGCCCATCGCAGGGGTGGCGGCGTCGCCCACCGGAGTTCTCGGGGCCGGCAAGAACGCCCAGGGGCTCGCGCTGTTCGAGTTGACGGCGGACGGCACATCGATCTTCACGCTTTCCGCTGGCAACATGGACACGACCGTGCGAAGTCTCGTGGTCCGCGACGGACAATTCTTGATCGGCGGCATGACCGATGGACTCGGCGACTTCGATCCGGGTCCGGGCACGGACGTCATCGACCGCGGCGCCGTCCACTTCGCCTCGCGCTACGGCTTCTGAGCCCTCGGCCGACGCGTTCCTTCTTCGACCTCACTGCAAGGTGAACTACGGACACGGTCCGGGGTGTCGATACGGGCGGTCATCTTTGCTGCTTGCGTCAAGGCGAGACCCCGGCAAAGATGTCCGGTCGCGATGAACCCGAAGACGCTCCGCGCGAAAGCCTGAATGGCGATGATTCGAAAAAAAGCGAATGGTCCCGCTACGCGAGTCACGGTTCTTTCCGTGGCCGGCGCGATCTTGCTCTGCTCGTCCCACGCACGATCGGCGGATGGCCCGCGCGCGGAGGAGGGGAGGCGGGCATTCCAAGCGGGCGTCATCCTCCTCAAAGATCCCGATGGTGCCAAGTACGAGGATGCTCTCGCGCAGTTCAAGAAGGCCTACCTCCTTCTCGGTAGCTGGAAAATTTTGGGGAACATGGGGCTCTGCGCGCTGAAGGTCGAACGCGACGGCGAAGCCATCGAAGCGTACGAGAAGTACCTCGCGGGAGGAGGCAAAGAAATCGACCCCGACGAGCGCGCCCAGGTGGAGCGGGACCTTGCCGCGCTGAAGGCGCAGGTGGTGAAGGTCCACCTCGATTTTCCCTCGGCGCCGGTTCGCATTTCCGACAATCGAACGACGACCCAGGGGGGTCACGTCGTGAACGATTACGAAGCGGCGGGAACGAGCGTCGATCTGGCGATTCATCCGGGACATCACACGATCACGGCCAGCTCGACGGGCGCTCCCCCGTGGGACGTGATCCTCAATCCGGGCGGCACCGGGTCGCATCGCTTCATCGCGCCCGCTGCGCGATCCGAAGGTTCGAATGCTTCGGGCAGACGCACCGCTGGGTTCCTGGTTGGAGGCGCGGGCGTCGTCGGATTGGCCGTGGGGGGCTACTTCGGCCTTCGAACTTTCAGCCAGAAAAATGATGCCGAACCCTACTGCCAGGGAACGCAGTGCACGCAGCCGGGCGTCGATTTTCGGGAGCAGGCAAAGTCGTCGGCGACCATTTCGA
>DASWDH010000435.1:0-5362 GCA_036395495.1 Polyangiaceae bacterium | reverse complement strand
TCACCCGAGACGGAGAGCTTCGCCTGTGGGGTCGCGGCTACGGTACGCGCGTCACGCTCGCGCGCTCGCGCATGGCCGAACGGCAGGTCGATCTCTACGCAGGCCGGCTCGGGGCCTGGCGCGAGCGAAGAATCTCGGTATCGAACGGTTCGCGCGAGATCGAGATCGGCACGCCGGCCACCGATGAAGACGACGAGTTGCCGCTCGAGGGTGGCGAGGGAGATTGCGTCGAGTTCGATCGCGAAGACTTCATGCGGCTACGAGCGTCGATTGCGGAGCGCAGGACCTGAGCTCCGCTGCTCGGTCGCGCGGGCGTGCGCTTCGAGCCCCTCGGCGCGGGCAAGCACCGCGATGGCCTTGGCTTGCGTTCGCAGGGCGGCGGGTTCGTATTGGATGTACGAGGTGCGCGCGACGAAATCGTAAACACCGAGCGGCGAGCCGTAGCGAACGGCTCCGCCGGTGGGAAGCACGTGGGACGGGCCGGCGAGGTAATCTCCCGCTGCTTCCGGAGTATCGGGTCCGACGAAGGCCGCGCCCGCCGCTCCGACGCGATCGAACAATTCTTCCGGCTGTCGCACGTGCAGCGCAAGGTGCTCCGAGGCGATGACGTCGGCGAGAGCAGTCATTCCTTCCCGCGAGCCGACCACCAGGATGGCGCCGTTATCGGTGATCGCGCGCTCGGCGATGTCTTTTCGCGGCAAGGTCGCGAGCTGCGCGTCGACCTCGGTCGCGATCCGTGCGGCGAGTACGGCGGATGTCGTGATGCAGAGCGGATAGGCGGCCTCGTCGTGCTCCGCTTGCGACAACAAATCGGCGGCGATCCAGGCGGCATTAGCACTATCGTCGCACAGAACGAGGATCTCGCTGGGACCGGCGATGCCGTCGATTCCCACTTCCCCGAACACCAGCCGCTTGGCGCAGGCGACATAGCGGTTGCCCGGTCCTACGATCTTGTCGACTTTCGGAACGGTCTCGGTTCCGAACGCGAGAGCGCCGATCGCTTGCGCTCCCCCCGCGTCGAGAATGGCCGTCACGCCCGCGAGGTGGGCTGCCGCGAGCAGCAGATCGTTCGGCGCGGGCGTGGCGAGCACGATTTCTCGCACGCCGGCGACCCGAGCCGGTGCCGCCGACATCAACACGCTCGAGGGGTAGCGCGCCTTTCCGCCGGGAGCGTAGACGCCCACGCGTGCGAGCGGGCGGACTCGCATGCCGAGCCGTACGCCGTCTTCTTCATAGCGAAAGCCCTGGGTGAGCTGGTGCTCGTGGTAGCGAACGATGCGCTCGGTGGCGAGCTCGAGCGCGTCGCGCAGGTCGGGGGCGAGCCGACCGAGGGCTCCGGCGCCGTCGTACTCGCGGGAAAACAACACCGCCGGCCTCCGGCTTTCGAACCGCTCGATCCACCGCAACACCGCCTGGTCGCCGCCCCGGCGCACCTCGGACAACGTTTCGCGCACGGCCGGTTCGACCGCCTCGAAATCGGAAGTTCCCCGTTGAATCAAGCGAACCCGCTCGCTGTCGAACTCTTTGGTCCCCTCGTGAACGACGCGGATCATGCCCGGCTTCATCTACCATGCCTCCTTCGCCTGAAAAGCCAGATTTGACTGGTGACGCTGCCCCGAGCGCGCGGAAACTCTGCGAAATTCCCCGTCTAGTGGTAGGAGACGGGGCATGAAGGTTTTGGGATGGCTTGGAATGTGGGCGGTCGCCCTCTCGCTTCTCGCGACCGGATGTCCCTCGAACATGTGCCTTCTGACGGTCAACAACCGGTGCGAGTGGTCGACCTGTCCCGACGGCTCCGACTACGACACCCGCCGCAGGGTCTGCGTCTGCCGGCGCGACCGCGTTCCACTCGGCGGCGGCTGTCTCACGTTTCAGGCCGCCAACCAGTATTGCGGCAAGGGAGCGCACTACGAAGCGGGAGGCTGCGTACCGACTCGATGTCCGCCAGGCCACGAGCTCGATCAGGACACCGGCCAGTGCATCACGCCTCAGCAGACGACGCAGGTCGCCAGCAACATGGGGGTGCAGGTAGGCCAAAACCAGAAGCTCGGCTGTCCGCCCGGCGAGCAGCTCGTCGTGGAAGGGCAGCAGGCGGCGTGCGTTCCCATCCAGCAGACGTGCGGAAGAGACGAGGTGTGGGATGGGCGCGCATGCCGAAAGACGCTGCAGTGTCCGCCCGCCTCGACCTACGATCCGCAGACCAACAGCTGCGTGAAGTTCGCCACCGGTGCCGAATCGAAGGAGTACACCGTCGACCTCGCGACCTGGATGCGCACGTCGTATGGGCCCGACGGCGGCGAGGGGACCTCGGGGTTCTGCGGCGCGTTCAACAAGCACCCCCTCGCGTTCGGCGTTCGCGCGGGAGCCTCGATCAAGGTGAAGATCGGCGTCCGAGTCGAAGTGCCGGAGAGCCAGGTCACCCGCGCCAAAGTCTCGACGCAGGCCAACGCCGACCCGAGCGGCCAGCAGGTGCCCGCGAAAGGGGCCACCGAAGTACAGCAAGCTGCGCAAGCTACGCTGGCTTCCCTGGTCGCCGGAGGCGGCAAGTCGAACGCCGCTGGCGCGAGCGCGACGGTGACCTGCCAGGTGGTCAATTCATCGGCGCCGAGGGCGGTGACCGTCACCGGCGGCCTCTGAGCGTTTCCCTACTGCACGCGCGAAATTTTGCTCTCGATCGGTTCGGCGGGTGCTGACGCGAGATCGACGCAGCCGACGACTCGCTTGCCCTGAACCTTGAACTTCTCGACGCCCGTTCGGATCTGCACGACGTCCACCGTGAGCATGTTCGCGCCGTCGAACTGCGCCAAGAGCTTGTGACCCTTGGCGCTGGTCCAGGTGCCGACGCAGGTTTCGCGCGAAGCGCGGTCGTACTCGAGACCAGGGGGAGGTGTCGGACGAAGACGGTCTTCGACGGCGAACTCGCTCGAGCCCTCGATGGGGGTCAGCGTGAACCGTGCCTCGCCGTTCTCGTAGCCTTGTCGCGGGTGTTGCGAGGCTTCTTGAATGCGAAACTCGAGGGTGTCGTCCTTGGTCAAGACGGCTATGAACTCGCGCTTGCTCGTGCTCCTCCACTTGCCGGCCAGCGCGGCGAGTCCCGAAGGCCGCGAGGCAGCCTCCACCAGCCGTCCGGCCTCCAACGGTTGCGCGGTCACATCCGTCGTTGCAGGAGACGGCGGCAATGTTTTACCGCTGTCGCCCGCCGCGCCCAGATAGAGCGCGGCTCCGCCTCCTGCTACGACCACCAGCCCGGCGGCGATCCACAGCCAAGATCCGCGCCGGCGGGGCTCCGGTTTCGGGCCCGATGGAAGCGAGGCTCCCTCGCCGGTAACGCCTCGATAGGGCAAGTTCTGCACGGCGAAGGGGAGCTCGGCCGCGATCTCGGTCGCGGGGACGCCGCGGCCGACCATGGCAGGGGCAGGCGTCGGCATCGGCGGCGGCGCCGCGAGCGGCATCGTCATGGGGCGCGAGGGTGCATCGAGAGCCCCGAGAAACTGCGCGGTGCTGCCGAAACGCGCTTCTCGGTCCTTCGCGCATGCCCGTTGAATGACGTCGTCGAGGTGAGACGGCACATCAGGGCGCAGCGCCTTGATGCTCGGCATCGGCGATTCCGCGTGCATGCGCATGAGCTCGTAATCGCTCGGCGCCTCGAACGGTACGCGTCCAATGAGCATCTCGAAGAGCACGATGCCGAGAGCGTAGATGTCGACCCTCTTGTCGAGGTCGCGCTGCCCGCGGACCTGCTCGGGCGCCATGTACGAGATGGAGCCGATGATGCCCTTCGTCACGCCGCGTCC
Source organism: Polyangiaceae bacterium (assembly GCA_036395495.1). Lineage (GTDB taxonomy): Bacteria > Myxococcota_A > Polyangia > Polyangiales > Polyangiaceae > DASWDH01. The sequence continues at coordinate 1,568 of DASWDH010000435.1, read as the reverse complement.
GGCCTTGGCGTCCTCTTCTCCTTTGGCGATCCCGAAGTCGGTCACCTTGGCGACACCGTCTTTTTTGCGAACCAAGATGTTGGCGGGCTTGAGATCGCGGTGAATCAGCCCTTCGGCGTGGGCCGCGCCGACCCCCTGCAGAATCATGCGGAAAATCGAGAGCGCGGACGCGATCGACATCGGCGTACGCGCCGTCACGTGCCGCGCGATCATTTCGTCGAGCGGCTCACCTTCGATGAACTGCATCACCAGGTAGAGCGCGTGGGCTTCGACGACCACCGCATTGAGCCGGACCACGTTGGGATGGTCGATCTTGGCGAGGGCTCGGCCTTCGGCGAGCGTGCGGGCGCGAAACTCCGGGCTATTCGCGTATTGGGCACGGATCGCCTTCACGACGACGTTCGTCTCGGTGTGAACGTCGCGCGCGAGGTACACGATCCCCATGCCCCCCTCGCCCAGCACGCGCTCGACCCGGTACTTCCCGTCGACGACGGTCCCCGCCTCAAGATAGCCGGCCCGGGCCGCTAACGGCGGTGTAGCGTCTCCGGTCGCATCGGCGGTCACCCCGCCCAATGGAAAGCCGCATTGGATGCAGAAGGCAGCGTCGCTGCCGTTGGCGGTGGAGCAGGAGGGGCAGCGCTTCAAGCCGGCACCCTTAGCATTACTGCGTCAGATCGTCGCTGCCAGATCGTTTCATCGGAGTAGCCATAGGCCCACTCAAGTCTGACCGGACAGGCGGAACTGGCTGTCGGCGAAGCCAAAGAGGCGAGGCCTCGCGGCCATGCCGGTCTGATGGGTCCTACCGACGGCCTCGCCGTAAATTTGCGTGGAGAAACGCTGCAATTGCTGATCGTGATCTGTCATCGCCAAGATCTGACGCAGTCATGTTAGGCGAGACTCGGGGCCCCGCGGAGCGGCACTACGTCCAGTGACCCGCGCGCAGCGCTGCGGCGTCGATGGTCTTGATCTTGTGCCCGAACGCCTCGCGGAAAGCCGCTTCATCTTCGTCGTCCATCATGGCTTCGCCGAAACCTTGGGCTACTTCCATGCCGGCCGCCAGAATGCGGAGAAATTGGGCGAATGTCGAGCCACACAAGCGCGGCTCCCACCGGCCGGCGCCGCTCATGGCCGTATAGATGGCGCAGTCCCCCTCGGCGTCGAGCTTGGCGACATCCAGAAAGTACGGATCCCCCAGCAGGGAGCTCTGCGCGATCACGACCCAAGATTTGCGCCATTCCCCGTCCTTGTTGATCGCCCGCGGGGTGCCGTCCTCGTTTAGGCCGAACCCTACCTGCTCGCGCGCAATTTCTGAAGAGGGGAACAGGCGAACCCGCTCGACCGGAGTCGCGGCTTCCACCTTGATAGGATCGGCCTCGAGAAGGAAAGTCCGATAGCGGGCCGGAACTCGAAACGACTTGCGGAGCGACTCGACCACGGCCGGGTCGGCCTTCCCGAATTGGGCAGTGATTCTCCGCTTCTCCAAGACGGCCTTGAGAGCCTGCAAGCTCTCCGCCAAATCGCTATCCACGTGAGGCCTCGCGCAGGAGTCGGTGTGAGGGGAGGGGCCC
>DASWDH010000434.1:0-5379 GCA_036395495.1 Polyangiaceae bacterium | reverse complement strand
GTTGGGTCGTGCGTTTCGGATCTGGCAGCAGGTCGGGGCACCGTACATCGCCGCGCGCATTCGCGTGCTATTGGGGCGTGCCTGCCGCGCACTCGGCGACGACGATGGGGCGAAGCTCGCCTTCGACGCGGCTCGGTCGGTCTTCGAGCGGCTCGGCGCCGCCCCGGACGTGGCGATGCTCGACGCACTCGAGAACGAGAAGAGGAAAGCGCCGTCCTCCCACGGCCTCACGCCCCGGGAGCTCGAGGTCATTCGCTTGGTCGCCGCGGGCAAGACCAACAAAGTCATCGCCCGCGAGCTCTACTTGAGCGAGAAGACGGTCGACCGGCACGTGAGCAACATCTTCACGAAGCTGAACGTCGCTTCTCGCGCCGCAGCCACCGCCTACGCCTACGAACACCAGCTCATTTGAACCCGTGCGCGCGCATGGGTGAAGTTACCCATGCGCGGGTCGCCGGAAAAAATGAGGGATTTCCCCGAAGCGAAGCCCTCTCGCTCGTCGCTAGCCTCGGCGCATGAACGCACCTGCTCGTGCGAACAAGGAGGCAATCATGGCCAATCATCGTGAACCCGAAAAGCCCTCAACCGAACACCTCGTCGAGGAAGGAGCTGCGGCACTCGCCCTCGGCGGCGAGCCGCGTCATCGAGCAGGCGTCGTGGATGGCGAACCGGGTTTGTACTTCGTCGGTCTGCACTTCCTCTATTCATTATCGTCCAGTGTGGGGACACCAGGTCCGGGCGGTCACCCTCGAATCGCACGGCCGCGCGGTGGGACCGGCACTACGCGTTTCTTCGGGTGCCGAGTCCGGATGGGGGCGCCCCGCGATCACCGCCGACGGGCGCGGAGCGGTCGTCTACCTCGTGCCGACCGGCAGCGGGTTCGCCGTAGCGGCCACCCCGATCGAATGCTCGTCTTCCGCGCGAGCGAATCGCCTCGCCGCCACCCGGCTCTGACCGCTCATCGAGCCTTCAGCAAGGGCGGCCATGGTTCGCAAAGCTCACGAATGTGACTTGACGGGAATATGAACGACTAGGTATATGCTCTGTATGGAATCATCGTTCGCGATCATCGCGGAGCCGAACCGCCGGACCATCCTCAGTCTGTTGGCGTCGTCGGAGCGCTCCGTCGGCGAGATCGAGCGCCGGCTGCGGATGCCTCAGACCTCGGTGTCCAAGCACCTCCGCGTGCTGCGCGAGGCCGGCTTCGTGGTGGCGCGCGTCGAAGCCCAGCGGCGCGTCTATCGGCTCCGGCCCGAGCCGCTCATGGAGGTCGACGCCTGGCTGGCGCCTTTCCGGCGCTTCTGGACGGCCCACGTCGATGCGCTCGAACGCCATCTCGATCGGATGGAGAAAACATCCAGGAAAGGAAAGAAGCGATGAGCAACCGTGAGAAGTACGCGCCCGGCCCCGCGACCGGAGCCGACATCCAGAAGGATGGAGAGAAGTGGACGCTCGTTCTCATCCGAGAGCTCCGTCATCCGCCGGCGATGGTCTGGCAGGCGCTCACCGATCCAGCGCATCTGTCCGAATGGGCGCCGTTCGACGCCGATCGGAACCTGGGCGCCGTGGGGCCGGTGAAGCTCTCGGCGGTCGGGACACCGAAGCCGGCGATCTCCGAGACGAACGTGAAGCGAGCCGAGGCGCCGCGTCTGCTCGAGTACAACTGGGGGGGCAACGACCTCCGCTGGGAGCTCGAGCCGCTCGGCGGCGGTACGCGCCTCACGCTCTGGCACAACATCGATCGCGGCTTCATCTCGTGGGGCGCCGCGGGCTGGCACATCTGCTTCGACGTGCTCGATCGGTTCCTCGCCGGCGAGCCGCTTGGACGCATCGTCGGCCCCGAGGCCATGAAGCTCGGCGGCTGGCAGCGATTGAACGCCGAGTACGCAAAACAGTTCGGCGTTGAGAACCCCGGTTGACCCTCTCGCCCACGGACCTGAGCATGCCCCGCTCCAAAGGAATCATCATCGGCTTCTGGATCGTCACCGCGCTCTTCTGCCTGCAGATAAGCTTCACCGCCTACGCACAAATGCGCCTGCCGCAGGTGGCGGAGGCGTTCACCCACCTCGGCTTCCCGGCCTACTTCCGGGTGGAACTCTCGTGGGCCAAGCTCATCGGCGTGGTGCTGCTGCTTGCGCCGGTGCCGGCGCGGCTCAAGGAGTGGGCCTACGCCGGCTTCGCCTTCGACCTCGGCTCTGCGCTCATCGCCCACCTCTCGGTGGGCGATGGCCCAGAGGCGTGGGGCTGGGCCGCGGCCACCGGCGTGCTCTAGGGGCTCTCGTACTTCTTCTGGCGCCGCCTGCAGGCCGCGCCGGCGAGCGCCACCGCGCGGTGAGCGCCCCCTTTCCTAGGCTTCGTGTCGCGACCACATCTCGATGAAGTCTGCCGGCGCTACTTCGATCGGGCTCTCCGCGCCATTGAACATCCGGTGCGCAAAGACCTACCAGGTGGTGTTCGCGCCTTGGTCGGCTGGTTCGCGGGCGCTGGGGCGAAGACAGCTTCTCAGAACGGTCGGCCAGCAACCCAGCCGGGCAACGCGGCCGCCTGGTTCACCCACGTCGCCATCTTCGCCTCGTCGAGATCGTCCTCGTGGATGTCGATCCAGCGCGCGTCCTTGCCCATCCCTCCGGGTGGAACGGGTCGCAGCGACGTGCCGCGGAAGAAGGTCACCTTGACGTAGTGGGTGAAGACGTGGAACCCCACGAACCAGCCTTGGCCTTCGATGCTGTACATGGGCGAGTTCCACTTCACGGCCTTGCGCACGTTGGGCACGTTGCGCATGATGAGCGCGTCGAGGCGCTTCCCAATGGCGCGTTTCCAGCCCGGCATCGCGGCGATGTACGCCTGCACCGGGGCGTCGCCGTCCGCCTTCGCGATGCGCGGGTTGCCGCCCGAGAGTAGGACGACAGCGACCTTCTCGCTTTTTCGCACCTTGATCGGCTTGGCCTCACTCGCACCCGGCTTGGCCTTCGCGCCTGCCTTCGGCGGGGACTTGGACTTGGTGGCCGACTTGCGTGGCTTCGGTTTCGCCTTGCCAGGCATGCGCACGGAACCCGCCGGCGCCTTCATCATGATGGCGGCTCCACGGAGAGGTTCATGATCTGGAGTCTCATTAGGGAGGTGTCGTGCATGCGCCGCGCGCCGCAGCTCGGAATTGCACCTCAAAGTCTACCGTTTCTACGTCGGCGGGCCATTCTGGGCCACCGCGGCCTTCACGAGCGCCTTGAACGCGCCCGCGTCGACCTTCTCCCCTTCGTGGATGTCGATCGCCCTTCGGGTGTTGCCTTCCAAGCTGGAATTGAAGAGGCGCGATGGGTCTGGGATCCTGGCCCCCTGGGCGAACGTGAGCTTCACGACCTTCGCGTACGCCTCCCCGGTGCAGACGATCCCAGCGTGGGACCACACGGGCACGCCCAACGGGTTCGTGGGCTTGATCCACTTGCACTCCTCGGTCATCCCGGGGTCGGCTTCGAGAATCAGCGCCCGCATGCGGGCCAGGGTCTCCCCGCGCCATCCCCCCAGGTCACGGATCCGCCGGTCGATGAGCCGGGAAGCGGGCTCGGTCTTCGCGCCTGCTTTCGGCGGGGACTTGGACTTGGTGGCCGACTTGCGTGGCTTGCTTGCGCCCGACGTGCCTTTGGCCTTCGGCTTCGCCTTGCCTGCCATGCGAACGGGACCCGCCAGCGCCTTCATCATGATCGCGGCTCCACGTAGAGGTGCATGATTTTGAGTCTCATTAGGGCCTCCTCCGGAGTTTCTCACATTGTCGGGCCGTGGGGGACGGCACGATCAGAACTTCGCCTTTCTTCGCAAAGCGGTGGCCTGATCGGGATTCAGCATATGGACCCACGCGAGCAGGCCGGTGAGCTCCGCGCGGCGCTTGGGATCGACGGGCGCCTTCGATGCACGGTGCAACATCGCACGAATGAGCCGGCGCTTTTGGTGCGAGAGACCCAAAACCGAATTCACGGTCACGCCGGTGACCAGCTGACGCCCGCCCTGCTTCATCACGCGCGTCTTGGTCGTAGACCGCGAATGCAGGCATACGCGAAAGTGCATTGGAGGCTCGGCGCACGAACTCCTGATCGGCCAACGCTTCGAAGTGCGACGTCAGACTCTCGAGCGTCTCTTTCCAGCCGCGCGAGTCGGCCCAGTACGACAACACCTGGATCCCCGCACGGGAGGCGAGATAGTCGACGAGCTCGACGTCTGCCGTGTCGATCGCGGCTCGCACGATCTTCGGGTACGCGCTGTGCCATCCCGGCGCGACATGCATGCGATACGGACCTCGCACGAGGTCGGGAAATCGACGGTAGAGCTCGCCCGCGACGTCCTCGTCGAGCGGGTGCACTTGGGCCAAAGAAATGCCCGGAAAATTCGCTTCGCGCCCGTGCCCCGCGATGAGAACGAGCTTCGTGCGAATCTCGGCGACGGGCAGCGTCGAGCGAACGAGCCGTCTCACTTCGGAACCGAAGAGCTCCTTGGTCGCTCCGGTTCGGAGCAGAGCGGCCCAGAGATCCAACCATCCCCGTTCGTTGGCCATCGCCAGGAGGGCCGGCAGACCCTGCGCCTCCCGCTGCCCGAAGAGCCAGCGTGAAAAAACGCTTCCCACGTGACGAATGACGTACGGGACGACATCGCGTTGTCGCGCCGTCACGAGCTCGTGGAACACCTTCGCGGCTCCAGCTATGTGCGAGCGAGGATGCCGGCGCTCGAGCTCCGTGGCGAGGAGCGCCGGGTCTTGGACGCTGCGGCAGAGCTCGAGAACGTCGGCGCGCCACCGTTTCTCGTCGACAATCCGACGGTAGAGGTCGAAATGAAAGTCGGGATCGGGGCCGCGCGATCGCCGGAGCAGCTCGTCCCAGTCCGACCGCTTGTCTCCGAGCAGGCCTCACCAGGGCAGGTGGCTCAGGATGAAAGGACGGGCGGACGCCCGGTCGATCTCGTAGAGGGCCGACGCAGTTTTGGCATCGAGCGACAAGCCGGTGTCGATCTTGGCGAGCGCCGTGAACCGCGTCGCCGGAGACTTCGCCGCGGAAAGGCGCCGAACGACATCCGCACGCCAAATCTCCCCTTGTTTCTTGCGCGGCGCCTGCTGAAGCTTCCAGCCGTAGAGGCGTCGCGTGAGCTCGACGTCGTCCGCCGCGTCGACCGCCTGCAGCCACTTCTCTAAAGACGCCGCCGTTTCCCCCTCCCACGCCTTGAAGAAGTCCCCCTTCGCGTTCAGCGAGAAGCTCGAGAAATTCGAAAGGATGAACGGGCGAAAAAGCACGCGTTTGCGCTGCGAGAGCGGCGGTCCCCACAGCCAGGTGAATTCCGCGAAGCGAGGCTTCTGCGCCAGGGCTTCGAGCTTGCCACGAAGGGCTTGGTCGTCGGGCG
>DASWDH010000433.1:0-15514 GCA_036395495.1 Polyangiaceae bacterium | reverse complement strand
TCGAAGCTGGAAGACGTCGCGACACCGGGATACGCGACGGTCAAGACCGGCGACGAACGGGGCGTACGGGTCGCCTTCTCCGCCAAGCAGTTTACGGCCGCGCGCGATTTCATCGTCTCCTACGCGAGACAAACCGAGGATGCGGCCGAGGTGTCGGCTTATGTTCCATCGTGGGGGGAGTTCAAGGGGGGTGGTCTCGACGACGCCGCCCGCGGCGCCGAAGGAGCCGGGTACTTCGTCCTTCGCGTGCGCGCCGATTTGGCGCCTGGAACGGCTCCTCCCCACGTACGACGCGATCGCGCGATGGTCGTCGACACGAGCCACAGCCAATCGAAGGAAACGCTGGAGGGTGCGTCGAAGCTTGCGGTCGGCCTCGCGCGGCAGATGGACCCAGACGAGAAATTCGTCATTCTCGCTTGCGACAGCGCGTGCGACAGCTATCCCGAGTCGGGGCTCGCGGCGCCGAGCGACGAGCACCTCGCGCAGGCAGAGAAATGGTTGTCGGCTCACGCGCCGGCCGGCTCTTCCGACGTCGCCGGCGCGCTCATCGACGCCGCACGAAGGCTCGGAGGTGACGGGTCGGCTCAGATCGTCTACATCGGCGATGGATCGCCGACGTCAGGAGAGCTTTCGGCTGCGAAGGTAGGGGCCCGAGTGCGCTCGGTGCTCAGCTCTCGCAAAGCCGATCTGCGCTTCCTCGGCGGCGGGCGCGCCGTCGACGAGTTGGTCCTGTCGTCCCTGGCCGAGAGTCTCGGCGCCACCTACGAACCCGTGCTGACCGGCGAGTCGATCGAGCACCGGATCGCCGAGCTCGCCCTGTCGCTGCGCAGCCCGGTCATCCGCGGCGCGGCCGTCGATCTTCCGAGCAGCTTCAGCGACGTGTATCCACGAAGGCTGCGCAACCTGCGTCTCGGCGAACAGCTGGTGCTGGTCGGAAGACTCGTGGGCAACGAGCCCGGCGAGGTGAAGCTGCGCGGCGACGTCGATGGTCAACCCTATGCCATTTCACGGCAGGTACGCTGGACTCCGGAAGCTTCTCGGCAGAACCCGTTGGCACCGCGGCTCTGGGAGTTGGCGCGCCTGTCGGATCTGGAGAGCTCGGCCGATCTCGAGACGACCAAACAGGTCATCGAGCTGTCCAAGCGCTACCACGTCATGTCGCGCTACACATCGCTGCTCGTGCTCGAGAACGACCAGATGTTCGCCGAATTCGGCGTGAAGCGCACGGCGCCCCCCGCCGCGGGTGTAGCGCTCGACCCGCTCGGCGCGCCGGCCGACAGCTATTCCGAGGATCGCGCGAGCTCGGGAACTGCGGGAGCGACGCGTTCGGATGCGCGCGCGAAGTCGCGGGCACCTATGCCCATGGCAACGTCCGCGCCGCCAGCGCCCGAGCCCGCCCGGGCCGCCAAGAAGGCGATGGAAGCGGAGGCGCCCGCTGCCGCGCCGCCGCCCGCTGCCACTCCCGCTCCCGCTCCCGCGACGAGACCGGGCGTCTTGGACGAGGCGGCTCCCGCCAATCCCATGGGAGCTGGCCGTGGTCTTCAGATCGCATCGCCGGGCCCCGATTGGGGGGCTCCGGTCTCCTCCCGAAGCGCGGGCACGGTTCAACTGGGAGGCCCAGAGGTCAGCGGAAGTCTGTCCAGCGAAGCCGTCTCGCGCGTGCTGCGCGCGCAAGTGGGGCGCCTGCGTGCTTGCTATGAATCAGGGCTTGCGCGAAATCCTCAGCTCGCGGGTCGCTTGAACGTACGTTTCGTCATCGGTCAGAACGGGGAAGTTCTTTCCGCGATCAGTGGCGGCAGCAGCCTCGGCGATGGATCGGTGATCGGCTGCGTGCTCGCGACCGTGCGCAGCGTCCGGTTTCCGCCTCCCGCTTCCGGCTTCGTGACCGTACTTTTTCCGCTGACGTTCCGGTCGGGCGATGCCCCCGGATGGTCGCCGCCCGTGCAACCCACAGCGATCCATCGAGCCGCCGACGACACGTGGCTCACCAAGGGTGAAGACGCGCTCGCGAAACTGCGAACGGATCTCGAGCGAAACCAGAGCAGCCGCAAGAAATACGAAGATCTCGCGCGAGGGCTCCTCGCGCGGGGGCGGTTCGAAGAGGCTCTTGCCGTTGCGAGACAATTCGTGTCCGCGGACCCCGACCTGCCGGTCGCGCGCGAGCTGCTCGCCTATGCTGCCATTACCAACGACGATGCGCAGCTTGCCGTCAGCTCCATCGATACGCAGGCCGAAACCGATCCCACCAGCCCCAAGTGGCACGTGAGAGGCGCGCGAGCGTTCGAGGCCTTCGGCGACGAGCGGCGCGCGTGCGCCCACTGGCGTTCGCTGGCGGAGCTCGCTCCCAAGTCCGACGAGTACACCTTCGAGGCGCTCCGTTGCCGCGCGCGGGTCCTCGATGATCGCGACGCGACGCTTGCCGAGGCCCGCTCGCTAGCGAGTCCCGGAAAGCTCGTTGCCGACCTCATCCCTCAGCTCGACGCGGGCCGGCCGCCCCCGTTCGCGAAGTCCATCGCCGGCGCGGGTCAATTCGAGGTCGAAATCTCCTGCGCGGGGGGTGAGCGCTGTCCGGCCGTGTTCGTCGTCTCGCCGCTCGGAAACGTCTTCTCGCCTTTCACGCCGACCGATTCACGTTCGAGCGCAACGTCGGTGGCCTTCTCCGGCTTGCGTGACGGCACGTACATGACGCTCCTCGCCGGAGGGTCGCCGGACGTGCGCGGCGAAGTGGAAATTCGCGCACTCGGCTCCATCAAACGATTTGCGGTCGTGCGCGGCGGACGGCAAACGATCGCCGCCACCCGCGTGACAATCCCCAACCAGGCTTTGCGACCTGTCCGAGTGGCGGACGGTTTTCTCGCCCGTTGAGAACCGGCGTCATCCGGTTTCGGACAAGTTTTCGCGAACGGCAACGGCGAGGGGCCTCATGTCGCGGGGGGCCGGAAAGAGGCCGAGGTTTTTCCAGACGCGCAGCGTCGCTTCGGCCCTGTTGAGGGTGTAAAAATGAATGCCCGGTGCACCGCGGCGAAGCAAATCTTCCGCCTGCCGCGTCGCGATCTCGATACCGAACGCTTTCTGCGAGGGGGGATCGTCGGCGAACGACTCCATCCGCTTCTTGATCCAGAGCGGAATTTCCGCCCCGCAAAAGGCGGAAAAGCGTGCGACCTGTTGGTAGTCGGTCATCGGCATGAGTCCGGCGATGATCGGCACGTCGACGCCGAGGCGGTGCGCGCTGTCGACGAAAGCGTAGTACGCATCGTTGTTGAAGAAGTACTGCGTGATCGCTTCGTCAGCGCCCGCTTGGACCTTGCGGACAAAGTGCTTCAGGTCGCTCTGCGGGTCGGGACTTTCCGGATGAAACTCGGGATAGCACCCAACGGTTATCGAAAATCCGCCGAACTGCCGGATGAATGCCACGAGCTCGTTGGCGAAATGGAAGGGCCCCGGCGGCTGGCTCTGGCCATTCTTCGGCTTGTCACCACGCAGGGCCACGATCCGACGAACCCCGAGGCTGCGATAGCGCTCCAGCGTTTGTTGCAGCGCTTCGCGACTCGAGCCGAGACATGACAGATGCGGCACCACCTCGAGGCCGGTGGTCTTCTGGATTTCGAGCGCGGTATGGTAGGTACCGTCACGCGTGCTCCCGCCGGCGCCGAAGGTCACCGATACGTATTGCGGCTTGAGCGGCGCGAGGATGCGAATCGTTTCGCGCAGCCGTTCGACCCCTGGCTCCCCTTTGGGCGGGAAGAATTCGAAGGAAAACGCCCGCGATTTGCGCGTACTCATCAAGCCACCCTGAGCATGGGGAGCATTTTCGCCCCGGTAGACGTGCGTCGCATGGACGCGCAACCTTGTCAACGGCCTTTCTTCGCTGCGTTCTACAGACCTCTTTCGATGTTGAGTGTGTTACTCGGGGCGGCCTTCGGCCCGGCGCTTGTGTTTACTCGGCGCGGCCTTCGGCCCGGCGCTTGTATTACTCGGCGCGGCCTTCGCGGCGCTTGTGTTACTCGGCGCGGCGTTCGGCCCGCCTGCGGTTTGTGTTACTCGGGGCGGCCTTCGGCCCGCCTGCGGCGGCCGGGCTGCACTGCGGCGATGAAGTCGAGCTCAGGGTGTTCTTCGATCGTGCGCCGCATGGACCACTCGTCGCCGAACAACACGAGGGGGCGGCCCTCCACGTCGACCAGACACTTGGTGCGGCCATAGACTCGTTGCTCGAAGACCGCCGGATCGAAGTTGGAACCCGAAACCCATCGCGCGTGTCCATAGGGGAGACTCTCGAACAGCACGGTGACGCCGTATTCGGTGCTCAGCCGATGCGCGACGACCTCGAACTGCAGCACGCCGACGGCGCCCAAAATCGGATCTCGCTCGAGCGTCTTCGGATCGAAGAATACCTGGACCGCGCCTTCTTCCGACAGCTGATCGAGGCCCTTCTTCAGTTGCTTTCGCTTCAAGGAGTCCGGCAATCGCGCGCGCATGAAGTGCTCCGGTGAAAATCGCGGAATCCCTTCGAACTCGACCAGCGAGGACTCGGTCAAAGTGTCGCCGATGCGAAGAGCGCCCGCGTCCCACAGCCCGAGGATGTCTCCGGCGAACGCCTCCTCGATTTCCGTTCGCTCCTGCGCGAGAAACTGCATCGAGCGGTTCAGCACGAGCGAGCGGCCCGTTCGGACGTGTTGGACGGTCATGCCCCGCTCGAAGCGCCCCGAGCAGATGCGGGTGAACGCGATCCGATCTCGATGTTTCTGGTCCATGTTCGCCTGAATCTTGAAGACGAACGCAGTAAATTCCGCTGAAGTGGGGTCCACCGAGATACCGGCCGCTGATCGCGCCAAGGGCGGCGGAGCGAGGTCGATGAATTGGTTGAGAAACGGCTCGACACCGAAGTTGTTCATCGCGCTGCCGAAGAAAACCGGCGTGATCGCTCCTGCACGAAATTGATCGAGATCGAACGCATTGCCTGCCACATCGAGCAACTCGAGCTCAGCCAAAAGCTGTTGGTGCGACGATTCTCCAATCGTTGCGACGAAGGTGGGATCATCCAGGGCAATGGCGGCGCTCTTCGCTTTGCGCGAACCGTAATCCGTCTCCACGAAGCGCAAGAGCTCGCGATGGGGGCGGTCGTACAGGCCCTGAAAACGCGGACCGGCCCCGATGGGCCAATTGATGGGACTGCACGGAATACCGAGAACACGCTCGATCTCGTCCATCAAGTCGAGCGGTTCCTTGCCATCGCGGTCCATCTTGTTGATGAAGGTCACGATGGGAATTTTTCGCATGCGGCAGACTTCGAAGAGCTTGATGGTTTGCGCCTCGACGCCTTTGCCGCTGTCGATCAGCATCACTGCACAGTCGGCTGCCGCGAGGGTGCGGTAGGTGTCTTCGCTGAAGTCGTTGTGCCCGGGGGTGTCGAGCAGGTTCATGTGGTGATCGCGATACGCGAACTGCAGCACGCTCGTCGATATGGAGATGCCGCGCTCGCGCTCCATTGCCATCCAGTCGCTCGTGGTCGCGCGCTCACGCCTGCGCTGTTTGACCGAACCGGCAAGGTGAATCGCCCCGCCGTAGAGCAAGAGCTTTTCGGTCAGGGTGGTCTTGCCGGCGTCGGGGTGAGAAATGATCGCGAAAGTGCGCCGGCGGGCGACCTCGCGCGCGAGGCGTTCGTTCATGAGAAAAAAGCTAGCCGGTGGATTGCCCCGGCGGCGTGCGGCGCATTGGGATCAGCGCGCGGGGGCACGCCTTGACCCCTCCGCGTTGGGGAATCTTGTAGTCGTGCGAGGCGCGGATGAGGCTGGACTTCAGTCCGTTCGCCTGTTGAATGGCTTTGGCAGGGACGCGGTACTTTTTGGCGAGGTGGCCCAGCGTTTCTCCTTCTCTGACCTTGTGACGCACGAAATACGAGGGCGGCTGGATGATGCGCCGCCTGAGCAGGACCTCGTACGCCCTTCGCCCCGTTTCCTGAGCGATCGGATTGTAGAAACGGACATGGATGTGTGTGGCGTGCCCTTTGGCGTGTCGAACCAATGGAGGAAGCGCCGCCGTGCCGTCGAACAGCTGGTCGACCCAAGCTCGGTCCTCGCCATGTTCGACCGCGTACTGGCGCACGAGTGTTTGAACGCCGCGGTCCATCAACACGAGCTCCACGTCGGTGTCGGTCACCAGGGCCTTCAAGAAACTCCAGGTTCGGGCGCGGTCGAGGTTGCTCGCATTCGCTCGCAGGTACCATCGCGTTTGGTCAGCCGTGTAGTAGTAGCTCACGTCGACGTCACGGCCAGCTTGATGGCTCACATGCGGCGACAGATGACCGCCTCGGGGCCCGCTGATGTGACCAATGAACATCTTGGGTGTGGTGGGAAACTGCTCGGCGACTCGGCGAATACAGCGCGAAAGATAGTCGATGGTCTCGTCCGTGCCCCACGCGTGGTCGGCATCGACCACTTCCCATGCGTCGCCCTCAGGCATTTGCACGCCATTGTAGAGGGCGCCGGCATTGGTGAAGCCGATCGACATCGATCCCAACGCCGCCGGGTTCAGCACCAGCTCGGCTTCGATCTGTCCCTTGTTCCACCCATCGAGTGGGTGCTTGTAGATCTGACCCTGGATCGGCGGTCCCGGAGTTTCGGCGCCGTCGTCGATCTCGTCTTTGTCGGAACCGGTCTCGTCGATGGCGACTTCGTCGGTCGGCGGGTTGGGAGCCGGACTCGGACTCGCGCCGTTGGCTGCAGTCGTCGGCTGGCCTGGCTCGGCGGCGGGACGCGACTCGGCCGGCCCGGCGGCGGACGGATCGGCCGCCGGAGCTCGAACACCCAGGCCGGCGCAGGCCGCGACGGCGAAGCCCAGCGCGAGAGTGACCGCTGCGGCGCGCAAAGGACGCCTCATGAGGTCCCCCTCTTGGACAAAGACGCGAGGTAGCACTAGAAGGTTCCGGTCAGCCACGGAGGCGCGCGTGGAAGTTTATCTCAAGGCCGTGCGAGAAGTCCTCGAGAAAGGGACCCGCAAAGAGAACCGAACCGGAGTCGACACCATTTCGACCTTCAATATCAACTACGAAATCGACCTTCGCGACGGATTTCCCCTTCTCACGACGAAAGAAATCTCGTGGAAGAACATCGTGGTCGAAAACCTTTGGTTTCTTTCGGGCGACACGCACATCGGCCTTTTGCAGAAGCACAAGTGCAAGTTTTGGGACCCCTGGGCCGACGAGCAGGGGAGGGTACCGAGCGCCTACGGCAACTTCTGGCGCCACTTCCCGGTGCACGACGAGCATGGCCAGCCGGCGTTCAATGACCAATTGGCGTGGGTGCTCGCCGAGCTCGAGAGGAATCCGATGAGCCGCAGGCTGGTGGTCTCGGCGTGGGCACCCGGCAATGCACAGACGAGCCGGCTGCCGCCTTGCCACTGTATGTTCATGTTCAACGTCCAGCTCGACCCATCGGGCGAGCCTTTGCTTTGCCTTCACCTCACGCAACGCAGCTGCGACATCGCCCTCGGAATTCCCTACAACATCGCCGGATACTCGCTCTTGCTCGAGCTTTTCTCCCGTTTCAGCGGGATACGCGCGGGCATCTTCGCTCACACGCTGGTCGATGCGCACATCTACACGAAAAAACCGGACGGCTCGATGGCCGAATACGACCACCTGCCCGGACTCGAGCTCCAGCTCGGTCGAAAGCCGCGCACGTTACCGACGCTGTCGATTGACCCAAGCATTCGTTCGCTCGCCGACATCAAGCCGCTGCTCGAAGCGAGCACTGACGAGGTGATGCGCCACTTCGTCTTGAAAGGGTACGATCCCCATCCTCCCATATCGTTCAAAGTCGCGGTCTGATGGCCGATCGGCGTGGCATCATGGTGGCGGTGTCGCCCGAGGGGGTCATCGGTCTCGGCGGGAAAATTCCCTGGCACTATCGCGGCGACATGCGGCGGGTGAAGAGGCTCACGATGGGTACGACGCTCATCATGGGGCGCGTCACCTGGGAATCTCTCGGGGGACGGCCGCTGCCCGGCCGCCGCAACTTGGTGGTGACCAGTAGCGCGCTGCCGGGCGTGGAGTGCTTCAAGGACATCGGATCCGCGCTCGAGGCGAGTCGCGGTGCGGTGTGGTTCTTCGGGGGCGCACGCATCTACCAGGACGCCATGCCGCTGGCGGACGTGATCGACATCGTCTATGTGCCCGATCGCGTAGAGCATCCCGATGCGGTGACGTTTCCGCCGATTGACCCGCGCGAATGGGAAGCGGGACCGCTGCTCGAACACGAAGACGAACCCGCTCTCAAGCGCCGTCTTTATACGCGCAAGCGGGGATGAACGTGTCGTCTCGGGCTCAGATTCAGAGCTGGGGGAATACCGTTTCGCCCGCGTTGTCGGATGGATCGGCGTCCGCGGCGCCCTCGAAGCGAATCTCGCAGCGATAAGCCACCGGCGTGGCGAACCAAACCGAACTTTGCGCAACGACCTCGAAGAGCTCGTCGCGCGGAAGCGAAGATGGAAGGTTGGCTCGCTTCAATATTTTGGGGCCATCGTCCCCCGGGCGCGAGATGAGGATGGTCGCCGGCGCGCTCGACACTCTGGGCCCCTGGTTTCGCACGATGCAGTGGATCTCGATCTCGCGAAACATCGAAGTGGACCCCACCTGCGTCGCTTGAACTCGCTCGACCGCAAGATTGAAGGTGCCGCGGGCGGGCTGGGGTTTCGAGGGGGCAGCTCCGAGCCGAGTCGCACTCGTCATGCACATAGCGAGCGCGGCCGCTCCGACGGCCGTCCACGTGCTGCCAATTCTGCCGGCCATGGGGGCACCTCCTCCGATCGCAGTGTGTGTCGATGCACGCACGACTGTCGATGGGGCCGAAGGCACAATGAACTCGACGCCGACAACTCAGTCGGCCACCTCCGGCCGCCCTGCGCTTGAGTGACTCGACGCGGCCTTTCGGGCCTGTCTTCTTAGCCGGCTTTGTCCACGCTTTTACCGTGGGTGCCGTTGGTCCCGCCGTTGGAGTCGGTGGACGCGCGGCCCGGCTTCTTGCGCGAGCCGTGAATGATCTCGAAGACGCGCGTCGTGCCGATGGGCTTGCCCGTGCGGCCGACTACGCCGAGCTCTTTCAACGAGTCGACGATCTGACGAAGCTTGTAGCCACTCGCGCGCATGTGTCGAATGACGGCGGTGACGTTTTGCTCGTATTCGTCGACTTCCAGAGTGACTCCGTCGTCGGCGAATCGTTTTCCCCACGCACATTGGCCGGAGTAAAGAACGGGCTTTTTCAGGTTGCGTGCAGCGTGTTGACGAGAAGGGTTTGGGCGCGGATTCACAACATCCTCTATGCCATGGAATCGCCATTTGACAGCAGCCAAATCCGAACACGAAAAATTTCGTTTTCCGCTGGTCAGCGCAGTGACCACGTGCGCTTTTCGATGCAAACGCGAACGCACCGATGCACGACGATCCGATTGGTGCCGGTCTTTCTCGACGATTTGCGATCGTTCGCGATTGTGATGCAATCGTTGGTGTTGCGCGATTGACAACACCTGCAACGCGCTCCATCAGAGTTCGAGCTGTGGTCCGATGGAGAACATCGCCCCAAACTTGGGCAGCGTTTCCGAGGCGACGATCGTCCCTTGGGGGGAGCGCACCTCGAGGCGAGGCACGACGACGGGGACGACGCCACCGACTCCGAGCACGATGCGCAGACCGCGTCCGACCCGCACGGAGCCATCGAGTCTCGCAGCGGCAGCTGCCCAGATGAGCTTGGGCTCGTACGACGTAGCGTAGCCCGAACCCTCGGCCAGCAATCGGCCGAAAACACCGCCCAAGCAGACACGCGAGCCGAGCAGGCGATCGTAGCTGCCCACGCAAGCGTCAAGCTGCGCCGCTACGAGGCTGAGGTCGCCCGATCCTCGACCGAGCTCCACGTGCGCCGAGCTCGTTGCGAGCACCGAGAAATTGACGTCCCAGAGGGAGGCAAGCGGCACCGATAGATCGGCGCTCGCGCCGACGGCCGGGCGGGGCAATACGGCAATCGCACCCAAGAAACGCAGCCCGAGCGAAGAGGATCGACGTGGCGAAGTCTCGGGCTTCGATGGCGCGGGCGCAAGGTCGAGTTCCGGCCGGCCGGCAGGCGGCGGCTTGAGCTCGTCTACCGTTTTGACGACCATGGTCTCGATCGCAATGGCAATGGCCAGGCCGACCGCCGCACGCAGCTGTTCGCATTCGACTTCGACACGCGGAAGTACGCGCTCGACCACCGGTCGGCCGTCGCGTAGAACGGAAAACGAACGATCAGTCGCTCCATTGCGCACGACGATCGAGATCCGATTGTCGATATCGTCGCGGCGCAGCCACGCTCGAAGCTGCTGTGCCAACGACTCGCGATCGAGACACGAGCCTGCCATCACCTCCAGCGCTTCGGCGATCGGCCGCGTTTCGCCCGGCGCCGCCGAGACGACCCTCGGTGCACAGAAGCAGAGCGCGGCGACGGCGAAGCTCCGGCGGGTCAGCGTTGCAAACGGTCGCACAGCTGGGCCTCGTAGAGCGATTCCTGACGCAGCGGCCCTTCGTTCTGCTCGATGAAACCCGGAACCACGTTGCTGCACGTTCCGATCGGACTCGAGAAGGGGCCGGCACCGATCGCGTAGTTTTGGCCGGTCGGCGGTTTTTCGACGGAGCCCAACGAGCGGTCGAAGTGGTAATTCCAAAGCACCGAATGCACCGCCGCCCAACCGTGTGCGGCCGGCAGCCCCACTTCCGCCACGCACCCGAGCTGGGCTTTGCCCTGACCGATCTCCTCGACGTTGTCGTAGAGCAGCCCCTGACTGAATAGGCGCAGGCCTCCGCTGCTCTCTTCGTATTCGAGCGCCTCCGAGGTGGAGCGATGAAAGACGTCGCCCGACGAGCTCAGGGGACCATTGGCCTCGAAGTGATGGCGGCCACCTTCCGCTCGGCAGCCGGAGAAAAGGACGAGCTGCGCACGCACGTCGAGAGCGAAATTGACCATACGCCCCGCGCTTCTCAAGGCGAGCGGCTGTCGAGCTTCGACGTTGCTCAACGTGATGCGGACCCCATTCTGAATGCGCACGCCGGCATAGACGAATCGATAGGTCGAAGTGTCTCGGATGAAAGAATCCTCGGCTCCAATGATATCGATCGCGTCGAGCGGGTGGCTCTCGACGTTCTGCAGCGAATATTCGGTGTCGACCATGAGATTCTCGATACCGACGTGAGAGACGATGTTCGTGCGATAGGTCTTGAACACGAACGATTGAGTGAGTCTGCCGTCGAGATGATTGAAAATGGGGGCGTCCAGCGTGATTCGATTCCCGCTTTTGGCGACAACGCGGCGGTTGTACGTAATGGGCCCCACATCGACGGTCCACGGAGGGTCGCTGCCGGTGTCGCCCCAGTGCACGGCAGTGAGCCACGCGTTGGTCACCGGGTGAACGACGATGACGTTGTCGCCGGCGCCGAGGCCGGAAGCGTCGGCCACCTCGAAGGCTCGCGCGCCCACGGAAACGAAAGGGGTCACGATGTTGGTGCGGCTGCCGGGTACCTCGTCCGACCAACCATTGTCGACACCCGAGCCGAGGACGATGCGAGGTGACTGACTGCCGCCGACGGCGAGTAGAACGGTATCGGTGCTCCAGTCGCCGCGGTGCCCGACTCCGCGCAGCACGATGCCGTCGCGATTCAATTTGATGATTCCAGCAATTCGATAAAGTCCGGCACCGAGGACCACCGCTCCGCGAAAACCACTCGCGCCGAGAGGCCTCTGCGCCACGGCGTCGATCGCCGCCTGGATCCGCGGCGTGTCGTCGAAAGTGTTGTCCACGTCTCCGCCGTTGCCTTCGACGTACACGAGCTCGGGCACCGATGGGATCGCGGCGCCACTGCCGTAACCGGCATAGCTGAAGTCGGGAATGCGATTGCCATCGGCATCGCTCGCGTATTCGAGTTTGCCGTTACTTCCGTAGAAGACCGCGGTCGATTCCCATCCGCCTATCGGCAGAGGACGCGGATATTGGGCACAGAAAGCCGGGATCTTCACCGGAGCCGCGCCTTCGGGCGTGGAGGCGTCCGGCAGGGATTCGATTGGGGCGTCGGAGCCCGCCTCGCCCGTCGAAATGGAGCTCGTCTGTTCGATGCCTAGCGTGGCGCTCGTCGAGCAGTTGGCGATCGCCGCGCAGAGGACAACCCAGCCGAGCCGCATCCACCCCGAGTTGCGCTTCCTTTTCACGTCGAAATCAGGGAGGCGAAAGACCGACGGACTCTCGGATACTCTCGGCGGCGGGACCGCGGGGGTGAGCAGCCAAGAAACGTTCGGCTCGGGTGCGTGCCTCGGAAACATGCCCGAGCGTCACGAGACAGGTGATGGCGATGGCCTCCCTCTCCTGCGAAAAGAACCCGCGGGGGTACCTCCGCGCTCCCTCCTGCGCCATGGAGAGCGCACGGTGCGGATCGGTTCGCGCCACCGAACGCAGCTGTGCGATGTCGGTGGTCTCGCTCGAAAGATCGTCACCGCGATCGGCCGGCGGTGAAGACGACTTTGCGAGCGCAATGACGCCGCGCTGGACGGGCGGCGAGGACGTGGGGGAAGGCGGCGGCACGATTTCATCGGCTGCCGGATGCTTGGGCCGCGCGACCGGCGGGGCGGCGGTCGGGGCCGAGCTCTGCACGAGCCGAACGTTCGAGGCCGTCGCGCGAACCGCTCGTTGATGATGAATCCACGCCGCAGATCCGCCGAATGCGATGACCGCGAAGCCGGAGACCAGCGCGTAGGCGCCGATCCGCAGCGAGAATCCCGGCAATCGATCCGAGCGTGACGCTGGCGCCGTTCTCTCGCGCAGGGCGCCGCGAAGTCGCTCGAGCCCATGCCCGACGTCGTAGGCGAACCCGGGCGGAGCGGAGCGACCCACTTTCAACAATTGACGACAATATTCCGACGCGTTCGGATCGTCGCTCAGCCGGATCGGGTCGTTCATGCGGCACCCCCGTTTCGGATGATCGTTCGGCCTTTCCAGCGATCTTCGAGACGCGCGCATACACGCTGGAATTCTTGGCGAGCGCGGTACAGACGCGAGTAGACCGTGCCGATCTCGATACCCAATGCGGCGGCGATGGATTCGCACGCTTCCCCTTCGAGCTCGAAGAGAATCAACACCGCCCGGCGCTCGGGATCCATCTCGTCGAGGATTCGCTGCACGATTTCGCGCGCCTCCATCTCGTCGAATACGTTCGCCGAGGGGCCGACAAACGTCATCAGCTCACTTAGAATCTTGCGGTCGCGACGTGAACGGTGGTTGCGCGTTTTGGTCTTCATCGAGACCCGCAGAGCGATAGCCGCCAGCCAGGTGCGCGGCTGGGCAGGACCTGGTCGGTAGCCTCCCTGCCGGTGCGCCACGAGAAAAACCTCCTGGACAGCGTCTTCGATTTCGTCAGGCTGCAGGCCCAGCCGCACGAGGAAGCTCGCGACGAAGCTCGCATGCCTCCGAAAGAGTCGCTCCGCGCTCAGCGCGATGCCACTTTCGCACGCGTCGCTGGCAAGAGCGGCCGTCATAGCGCGGGTATGCATGGATCCTTCGCTCCAGCGTTCCTTCGGTGATTAGCAGAAACCGCGCGTCGGATCGAATTATGAAAATTCCGGGCGGCGGTTCTGCGCAAGTTTGCCGATATTGAAACATTGAAGACAGGGCAGTTCGAAAGATGCTTCTTCCTACAAAAGCCTTGACGTCGCACTTGCCCGAGGGACGATTCGTCCTCCGTGTCCCCGGTCAGCGGGCGAAATTCGGCTCCCGAGCCGAACGAGAGCCCCACAAACGAAAGGCCACATCATGCGAAGCGACGTCGCGCTCTTGTTCATCGCGGTTCTGTCCATGGCGACGGGGTCCGCGTGCAGCGCTAACGATAAGGGCAGCACGGGCACCGGTGGGGGGCAAACCGGATCAACGAGTGCCACCACGGGGGGCGACACGACCAGCGGCAGTGGAGGAACATCCGGCGAAACCACGAGCGGAGGAGGGGAGACCGGCGGAACCGGCACCTCGGGTGAGGGGGGCTCGGGCGGAAGTTTCGGAACCGGCGGTGCCGATATGGGCGGCAGCGGTGGCTCCGTGAGCACCGACGCAGGCCAAAGCGGGGGGACGGGAGGAGCTGGCGGCGGCGGCAGTCCCGACTGCGCCGCCAAACCATGCCACATGCAGTGCGTGTTTCACTGTCCGACCGGTGACGAGCGGTGCACCGGCCCGAACCGCACGGTGCAAGGAGAGTGCGACGGCTTCGGGGTCTGTACACCCCCATGGGCTTTCCCGCCGGTCTGCGAGTGAGGTCGCACGGCGCGGCGCGTTGCGATGCCGCAATCGCCGTCGCGCCTGTTTTTGTTGGATCGATTTTTCGGCGCAATGACATGAGGAGGTCGTGCTCCTCGGATTCCGATTCGTCGTCGTCTCCCTCGCATGGGGCTGCCTCGGCAGTCTCGGGTGCGGCAACGGCGGCAGCGGAGCCTCGGGGTCCGACTCAGTCGGAATGGGGGGGGGCGGGCTAGGCGATGACGGTGGCGGAACGGGTGGCGCCTCGGGAACGAGCGGCGGCAGTTCCGGACAACGGGATGCCGCGCTCGGGCCGCCCACGTTCGAGACGCAATTCGTGTCCGGCGACGGATTCACCAGTCGATCGCAGCCCCGCGGAAGTGTGCGCTTCGGTGTCGACGATGCCGCTGCCGAAGACCACAACGTCGTGACGTTGCTTTTTCCCGGCGACCCGCAGCTCGGATCGAACGATGGAGCGGGCCCCACCAATGCGTCCGAGATTGATTCGAGCCAGACGTTTTCGTTCGGCACGTTCCGAACGCGCGTGAAGTTCGCGCGCTGCACCACCAGCGAGGAACTGGTGAACGGGATTTTCACCTACTTCAACGACGGGACCGATCACAACGGCGACATGATCGTCGACAACTCCGAAATCGATATCGAGGTCCTCTGCAGCAACCCAGCGAAAATTTCGCTGACCGTCTGGAGCCAGTACTCGTCCGACACGAACTTCATCAAGCTCACGCGCGTCGTGGACCTATCGACCGGCGACTACTCCGAGTCGCCGAGCGATCACGAGTACGGTCTGGTCCCCAAAGGGCGCGACGCAGCGTTCCGCCACCCCGGATTCCCGAGTTCCGACACGTTCTACGAAATGGGTTTCGAGTGGCACGAGGGCGAGGTCCGCTACTTCATCGTGCTCGAGGGGCAGGAGATCACGTTGTGGGATTTGAAGGACGCCGCGCACGTTCCCAAGCTCGATGCTCCATTTCTGTTCAACCTCTGGCACGCGCCGCAAAACTGGTGGACGGGCGCCAGCGCCGACTATCCGGCCGCGGATGCGACGATGACCGTCGACTGGTTCCGCTATTGGAAAGAGTAGCTCGCAAGACCGCCGTTTGCGGCTATAGCATTACTGCGTCAGATCCTCACTACCAGATCGTCTCATCGGAGTAGCCATAGACCCACTTAAGTACTGACCGGACAGGCGGAACTGGCTGTAGGC
>DASWDH010000432.1:0-5451 GCA_036395495.1 Polyangiaceae bacterium | reverse complement strand
TGTTCCTCGAGTGCCTTGTAAACCGCAGCCACCTGCCGCGCGAACGCCACCTCGGCGCGGATACTCTCGGCCCGTGCGCCCGGCAGATCCACGCGATGATCGAGCACCACCCGGCCGGGGCGTCTCGACAACACGATGGCGCGCTCGGCCAGAAACACCGCTTCGGAGAGCGAATGGGTCACGAAGATCACGGTCATCTTGCGCCGGTGCCACAAGGCACGCAGCCGCTCGTCGAGTCTCTGACGGGTGAGCTCGTCGAGCGCCGCGAACGGTTCATCGAGCAAGAGCAGCGCAGGCTCGGTCACCAGCGCCCGCGCGATCGAAACCCGCATCCGCATCCCTCCCGAAAGCTCGTCGGGAAAGCGCGCCACCGCATCGGACAGCTCGACGTCGGCGAGCGGCTCGAGCGCGCGCCGGCGGGCTTCGGTCCTCGGGACACCGCGAAGCTCGAGCGGCAGCGCCACGTTGTCGAGCACCGTGCGCCAGGGCATCAGGTGCGCATCCTGGAACACGAATGCGAGGCCCGCGTGCTCACGAAACTGCACGGTGAGATGGCCCTCGCTCACCCGCTCGAGACCGGAGATGAGGCGCAGCAGTGTGGACTTGCCACACCCCGAAGGGCCGAGAACGGCTACGAACGACCCCTCGCCCACCCACAAATCGATGCCGTCGAGCGCAACGGTTCCATCGGGAAAAACGTGACGGAGATCTCGGGCGGCAACGACGGGGGGGGTGGCGTCAGCGTTCGGCGAGATCAAGGGGTCGCCCGAGCTTCTCCTCCACCTGGCGCGCGATGCAAGCCCACAGCTCCTCGCGGGTTTTGGTGGAGCTCCAGCGCCGGGTCTTCACATCGACGTCGAAATGCCACGCGCTCGCTCCCGCCGCCATCCAGATCTGGCGCGCCGCCCGGTGGCTGTTGACGATGAAGCGTGCCCCATCCTCGAACTCGATGTTGAGAATGCCGCTTTCCAGATCGGCTTCGACCCCCTCGATCTCGTTGAGCGCGATTTCGAGAGCATGCAACGTGCGGTCGGCCATGTCGTCGAAGGTAGCTTCGTCGATCGGATCGGGCATGAGCGGCTCGCGTGGAAGGTTCAGTGACCCACGGCCGAACAACGGATCTGGCACTGCAGATCGCTCGGCCCGCATCCGCACGGGCTCTTCGGCTTGGGAGGGGGAGCGGGCGCAGCGGGCGCCTCCGGTTTGGCGCCGCCGCCGGCAGGAGCTTTGGCGGCCGGGCGGCTGCCACCGGCAGCCTTTTTGGCTGCTTTGGCGCTCGCAGCCGCCGCCGCGGAATCGACGGGCGCCGGCTCGGCGGTCGCCGCTGCCGTAACTTCGGGTTCCGGCGCGGTTGCCGAGGGGGCCGCCGCGGGGAGCGGAGCTTCTTTCGATCCTCCAGCGAAGAGGGCAATGGCAATGATGAGGACGAACGCCGCGGCGCCTCCTCCAATCAGCAGCCGCATCGACTTCTTCTTCTGTACTTCGGGCTGATATGTCTCGACGTTTCCAAGCGCTGCCGGAAAGAGAAACGGCGTCGGCGCAGCCACGGGGGGGGGCATGGACTCCGCGGCGGCCTTCGCCTGTTGCGCCTTGGCGAGAGCGTTCAAATCGATGAGACCCGAGTCGTCGTTCTTCGCCATCGTCGATGACGAGCTCGAAGAAGACGAAGAGAGCGATGACGAGGAGGCGGAAGAAGCGGTCGAGAAAACCGGCGATGAAGACGAGCTCGAAGTCGAGCTCGGAGTCGAACTCGACGTCGACGGGCCTGCCTTGGCCGCGCCGGTGAGTGTGCTGAGCGAAAAAAGAACCGAATGCTCGTCGCGCGCTCCTGTCAGACCCGTGCCGGACGACTGCGTCGAAGCGGCGCTCGAGCCGACACCGAGCGGGGAGGCCGCGGCTCGGGCGTGCGCCTGGGGAGCGGCGCTCGTCGCGACTTCTTCTTCCACCGGAGCACCGCCGAACAGGTCGCTGCGACCGCGACCCGTCTCACGCCGCGCTGCGACGGCCGCCGCCGGTGGCGAGTAAGCGACGGGTGGCGATTGGGCCGCGCCGTAGCCACCGGCGGGAGCATTGTAGTTGTCACCCGAACCCGAAGACGAAGTCGCTTCCGCGTTCGCGCGGTTCAGCGCCTCGACGATTTCGGCGATCTCGGACAGCGGCAGCCAATCGCCCATCCCCTCTTTCCAGAGGTACGTGTCACCGGTGATGACGCCCGAATTGTAGGCGTCGATCACGTCTTGCATCTGCATCGTGCGTTGATCGCCCTCGGCCACGCTGGCGAGCCATGCGTCTTCGCTCACGGCCGGCGGCGGGCTGGATCCATTCGGACGCGAGCCGCCGCTCACGCTGGCGTCGACGAGCACCGTGGCTCCGCATTTGCGGCACCGGATTTTGGCGACCTTGCCCTGAATTTTGTCGTCGGCAATCGTGTATTTCGATTGGCAGGCCTGGCAGATGATCTTCATGACTTCCTTGCCCGGTCGGGCCCGAGGGGCGAATGCGCCGTCGTCATTGGCTAGAATGGACCCTTTCGGCCCAATTTCGCAAGAACTTGAGCACAAATCCGCGATGTAGGTCCACCTTGCCAAGCCGAGGACGCCTGGTCAAATGCTGTCCCTTCCGTGGAGAAACCTACGTGCGGCGGCGCCGGAAGTTCTCGCTATTCGACTCCGCCGTCGCTGACCCCGTCCCCGCCCGACGGGCCATCGCTGAGCCCGGCATCGGGCGGCGGCAGGCTTCGGTGATTGCAATTGAGGCCCACGTCGAAGTCCCCAGCCGCGGAGTCATCGCTACCGATGCGCTGCCAGATCTGGAAGGGATTGCAGACATTCTGGCTGAGGTCGATCGGTACGATGACCCCCGCGTACTCACCTTGGTCGTTCGCCAGCACGATCGCTCCCTTTTGAACCGTTTCGTAGTTGTTGAAGAACATCACGAACGCGCGGGGGTTTGCTGTTCCCGTAAGTTGCACGGTCTTGAGATCGGCGCTGAGCTCGATGGTCCCCGGAGGGCCGGGCGGCGGCAGCGGCAATGTGGGGCTCAAGCATGCCGACAGCATCGACGAGAGCACACCGGTGCCCAAGGCCACAGCGGCCACCGCGCGAGCGCGTCTCCACGTCATTGCGCCCTCTAGCCTAGCACAGGCTGTGCCTTCGAAATCGAAAGCTAACATGTGGATTTAAGTGAAGTTCACGACGACCCACGTTGGCACTCCGCCAACGCAGTTGGCTTTCCGAGCGAGCCCGACCGGTCGAACGCATCGGAACATACGATTTGTGGCACTTCGACCGGGAAGATGATAGCTCGCAACGTCCGTGCATAGGACGGTCTCGGGAATGGTTTCGGGGGACATCGTTCGACGACTGCGCTCATTCGCATGGCGGCCGGTCGCCTTCGCGCTCCTGCTCGGAGCGGCGATCGCTTGTGTGACCGCTCGCCTACCGCCGGGCACCGATCGAACCGAAGGACTCGTGCGTGCCTTTGCCCAGCGCGGCCTCGACGTCAGCGACGTGGCCTGGATCGACAAGACTCCGACGAGCCTCTTGGGAGCGATCACCGGATCGTCGAGGGCACTCGTGCGCGCGAGCGCCCGTGGCGAGCCGAATGATCTCTATTTGGTTCGCGTGCGGCTGTCACCGGAAGGCGCGCTGCTCGCCGTCGCCGACATCTCGAACCTCACCCACACCGCCGGCGCCGACGAGGGTCGTCCCCTTTTGGATGGTCCATTCGCCGTGTACACGACGTCCATCGAAGGGGTGACGACGAGCATCTACGCCGTCGATCTCTCGCGCGACTCCGATCCGCCACCGGAGGACATGACCCGGATTGCGCGCGCGCAAGTCGCGCTCACCAACTTGCAGGAGACCGGGCAGCTGTCAGGGGTGGCGCGGCGCGGCTGGACCTTCGACCCTTCTCCGTCCGAAATCGGGGTTCGTCTGACTGCTGGTGAAATCGTCGTCGTCGCCGATGGTCAGGAGATCCGGCTGCCGCGCGAAGGTCAGGATGCGCTAGCCGGCGGCGAGCGTGTGAGGCCTCACCGAACGGCCCGCTCCCGGCCCGGCAATCTGGTGACATGGGCCGTCGATCGGGTACGCGGTCTCTCCTGGTTCGGCGACGAACGCATGCAGCATCTCAAGGCGGCGACGTTCGCCTTCGCCGACGTTCTGACCAGGTTCGAGAAGTGGCTGCTCGGCGACGCCAGCGCCAAAGAGATCGCCTCCGATCTCGGCGAAGTCGCTAACGTCAAGCCGGTCACCTACACCGATCCGGAGACCGGCTGGCCCCCGGCTCCCATGAAGCCGTACCTCGGCAACCCGCTCGCCGGCGAAGGGCAATGGGTTCCCCTCGACAGCGATCCTTTCCTGCTGACGAATCCCGGTGCACCGGCCGCCTTCGTGACCTCGTTCCTTCGTACCGATCGCGAGCGCCCCTACACGCGCGTCTACGTGACGTTGTGGGACCCCCGTCAGGTCGAGCTGCACATGATGGCGGGTACCGTCGAACCCGTTGGCGCTTCCGGCGAAGCGGGCCCGGGGCTCATCCCGCGCACCCCGGAAGTCGTCGGCCGGCTGGTCGCGGCCATGAACGGCGGTTTTCAAGCCCTCCACGGTGAGTTCGGCATGATGGGCGATGGCGTCGTCTATTTGCCGCCGAAGCCCTACGCCGCCACGGTTGCCGCGTTACGCAACGGCTCGACCGGTTTCGGAGAATGGCCGGCCGATCAGGGCATTCCCGACTACGTCCTTTCGTATCGGCAGAATCTCACCGTTCTCGTCAAAGACGAGAAGTTCAATCCCTATGGCCGGACGTGGTGGGGCGGAACGCCGCCCGGGCAAACCGACAAGGTCCACAGCACGCGCACGGGTATTTGCCTGACGCGCGAAAACTTCATCGCCTATTTTTACGGCGCCGAGATCGGGGCCGACGCGCTCGCGACGGCGATGATCGGCGCGCGCTGCAAGTTCGGGATGCACCTCGACATGAACGTGGGTCACACCGGGCTCGAGTTCTACCGAGTTGGCCCCGCCGCCGAGCTCCCACCGATCGCCCGCCGGCTGCAGAGCGACTGGGAAAACGAGGCGGCCGTGCCGGGTCTCCCGGACTGGAGTTTCCGCTGCCGCCGCATGATTCGCGCGATGGGCACCATGAATTTCCCGAGGTACATCCACCGAGATGCGCGCGACTTTTTCTACCTGACGTTGCGACACGTGCTGCCCGGTCCTGACATCGCAACGGCAACGGCGGACGACGGCCACTGGCGAACGCGAGGGCTGCCGCAGCACGGCTTTCCGTTCGCGGTTGCCACCACCGCTCTTGCTCCTGACGCAGCGCGTCCAGACGTGCGCGCGCAGCTGCTCAAAATCGACCCTCGCGTGGTCGCTGCCCAGGGAGCGCCCGGCGTGGACGCCGCCGCGCCAACGGTGCTGGTTTTTTCCGGAATAGGGCGTGCTC
>DASWDH010000431.1:0-27723 GCA_036395495.1 Polyangiaceae bacterium | reverse complement strand
CGGTCGGTACCCAGGAAAACTGCCCCCTGCGCGCTTCGTCCAGCGCGTCGTCGAGAACCGCGCGCCGTCGGGCCACGATCTGGTCGGCCTGCGGTGCCGTGATCTGGCCCATCTCGACGAGACGCCGAACGTACACTTCGCGGACGCTCGGCTTCTTGTCGATGATCGAATACATGAGTGGCTGGGTGAAGCGTGGCTCGTCGGCCTCGTTGTGGCCGTACCGCCGGTAGCAGTACATGTCGACGACCACGTCCTTGCCGAAGCGTTGGCGGAATTCGATGGCCAGCTTGGTGACCTGTCCCACCGCTTCCGGATCTTCGCCGTTCACGTGGAAGACGGGTACTTTGAGCATCCGCGTGATGTCGGTCGCGTAGCGGGTCGAGCGCGCGTCGCTGGGCAGCGTGGTGAATCCGACTTGATTGTTGACGACGACGTGGATGGTGCCGCCGGTGGCATAGGCTTCCAAGCCCGCGAGATTCAGGGTTTCGCTGACGACGCCTTGGCCCATGAACGCCGCGTCCCCGTGGATGAGCAGAGGCATGGCGCGTTTCCTCTGCTGGTCACCGAAACGATCCTGCTTGGCGCGCACACGGCCCTCGACGACGGGGTTCACCCATTCCAGGTGGCTCGGATTGAACGCCAAGCTGAGATGGACTCCGCGACCCGAAGCCGTCGTGTGGTCGGTCGAGTAGCCGAGGTGGTATTTCACGTCTCCGCTGCCCAGATACTTTTCGGGATTGTCGTCCTCGAACGCCGCGAAGATCTCGCGAAGATTCTTGTTCAAGATGTTCGCGAGCACGTTCAGACGCCCACGATGGGCCATCGCGATGACGATCTCGTCGATTCCCTGCTGGCCGGCGGTCTCCACCAGAAGGTCGAGCAGCGGAATCAAGCTCTCCGCGCCTTCCAAGGAGAATCGCTTGGCGCCCACGTAGTTCTTGTGAATGAATTGCTCGAAGAGCTCGGCGTCGGTGAGTTTGGTGAGGATGCGGATTTGCTCTTCGCGATCGAGCCTGAGCCGGTTTTGCGTCGACTCCATGCGCTCTTGCAGCCACTGCCGCTCTTCCGGATCCTCGAGTTGGGAAAACTCCACTCCGATCGAGCGACGGTAGGTCGTATCCAGGCGAGCGATGATCTCGCGGAGGGTAGCCGTTTTCGGCCCTGGCATGTCGATAGTGGAGAACGTCCGGTCGAGATCGCTCGCCGCCAACTCGAAGTTCGCGAGCTCGAGCTGGGGGGGCGCGGCGGGCTCGAGACGCAGCGGATCCACGCGCGCGAAAAGATGTCCGCGCGTTCGGTAGGCATTGATGAGCTGCGAGACACGCCCTTGCACCTCCGCCATCGACTGCGCTGCCGGGGCGGGTTGCTCGGCTATCCCGATCGGCGCGACAGGCGCTTGGCCATTCACCTCGCCGTTTCCGTTCGCTTGCGTGATCGGCTGACCGGAGATGCGGCTCCGGAAGTAATTGCGCCACGTTTCGTCCACCGATTGTGGATTCTTGAGGTAGCTATCCAGCAGCTCAGCTACGTAACCGGAATTGATGCCAAACTCATCCATGTCAGCCTCAGGTGGATACCTCCATAACCTTACTGCGTCAGCTTCGGGGTGTCAGATCCGGTGATTGCTCGCCGGATGTCGGCGAGCGGCGCTCGATCGTCGAACTCGATCTTGCGGCCGATGAGCTTCACGCCGAGTCGCGTCCAGAGTTTTTCCAGATCGACGTCGTAGGGGTACGAGCCCATTTTCTCGTGAAGTTCACGCAGCACGGCAACGCCGGTGCTCTTGTCGCCTTGGTCGAGAACGCGCGCAAGCTCCCAGCGCACCGATACATCGCCGCCCTGCGCGAGAATCGAGCGCAACGCATCGTCGAGCGAACGGCGATTTTGCGTGCGCTCACGGATCTCGACGTCGGCCAAGAAACAGAAAAGGGCGCCGCCCCAGTAGGTTCGGCCCCAGCTATGCGTGACGTCGAGGCCCCGATCGCCGGGCGCCGGACGTCCTTTCGGCAACCCGCGGACGAGCCCCTCCCAAACGGCTTCTGCCGGCAGCCGGCCGACACGCGCGCGAGCGATCGGCTCGATGTAGGTTGCGATTCCCTCCTCGAGCCAGATATGCGGCCGAGGAAGGCTGGGGAACGCGAGATGCGTCATTTCGTGAACCAGCACCCAATCTTCTCGAAGCTCGTGCAGAGTCGTCCGGCGGCCAACCGGCACCAAAATGGAGGCGCCGCCGTTCCCGAGGGTCTTCGCGTAGCCACATCCACTGCCCTCGGTCGGCACGATGATCAAAGCGAGGCGCGGCACCGGAAATCGACCGTAGTACCGCGCGACGGTCGTCGCCGAAGCCTCGATCCACTCGAAAAGCGCGCGCTCGCCCACCGCAAACGAACCCGGCGCCAGCGCGACCTCGAGCGTGGCGCCCCCGATGGTCAGCCGCGAAGTCCCGAGGCGGCCAAACGCCGTGTAGGAAGTGCTCGACAGGTCGCCGATGTCGGCGCGGAACGTGTCGGGTTCCGACGCCGAGGGAAACACCCCCGTGACGAAAGAGACGCCCGGCGGCGCACGCACACGAAAACGGAACGGTTGCCCAACGGGCCCCGCCGTCGGGCGAACCAACCAAGTCGATGGGGGCGCGATGAACGCCCCCTCGTGCGCCATCGCCAGGTCCAGATCGTCGAGCGTTGTCGACGCCTCCTCCAACATGAATCGGTATCGGATCTGGCAGCCCTGTGAACGACACGAGGGGACGACCCAAGTCGTCGCGCGCGAAGCAACCGATTCCCACGTGCCTCGTCGAGCGACCCTCAGATCGCGCACGAAACGGTCGACGCCGTCGTCCACGGTGAGCTCTTCCTGACTCCCTGCGGGGAACGACGCGATCACCGACAACTCCTTGGCTTCGGCACCCACGACGATTTCGTAGAACCAGCCGCCGGAGTTCGTGGGCGGAGGACGCGGCGGGGCGGGGGAGCAGCTCGGCAGGGCGAGTAGAGAAATTGAAAGTGCCGCCGCTGCCCTCTTGATCACGCCGCTCGCCCGAGCGGGACCACGAATTGTTCGATCAAGATGCCGGAGGCGCTCGTCTCGACGAACGTGGCATGCGCGTGGTGACCACCGGGTGCTTCGCCGACGGAACCGACATTCACCACCCGGGTCTCGCCGACCTGACGGTCGAAAGGCACGTGGCTGGCCCCGCATATGATGAGGTCTGCCGGATCGTCGGCGATGAGCGTGTTGGCTTCCTCTTCTGTCATTTCATGCGAGAATGGTTCGGAAGGGTCGAGCGGAGAGCCGTGCACAAGCAGGATTTCGCCCCCCGTTTCGATGGCGATGCGCATCGTCTTCGGAAGCTTGGCCAGGCGGGCCAAGATGAGCTCGCCGAGCTCGACACGCGTGGCGCGCAGTCGGTCGAGACGCGCGCGCTCGTGCTCGCTCGTGGCGCGCAGGTTGTCGACGTCGACGGTGGCGAGGGCGCGATCTCCGACGCCCTGTACGCAGATGGCATTGGCCGCCATCAGCCGACGCCAGGTGGCCAGCGGCGCTGGCCCAGGAAAGCAGAGATCGCCCGCAACCAAGAGCTTGGAAAATCCGCGGCGCTCGGCCGTAGCCAGCACCGCCGCCAACGCATCCGCGTGCCCATGGATGTCGGAAATGCAGAGAAAACGCATGAGGCACGCGCAGTCTAGCCCAAACGCCGCGGGCAAGCCGCTACAAAACCCGATCGTACGACCCATCGAACGCGGAAGTCGGCCACCCGCAGGGCACCCCTGACCGGCCTCGGCTTCGGACTACACTGAACGGGATGGAAAAGGACGGGCTCTTGGCGCTGGCGCACTCGATCGATCCGGTGCGGGCCCCCGTCTTGCAAGGCCGCTTCTCGCCTTGGGGCGAAGATCGATCCGAAGCCGCCGTACTGGCGACCGTCGTCGTTTCGGCCTTCCCGGCCTTTGCCCAGCTCGCCGATACGCGCCCGGAAGCTTTCGTGGAACTCTGTCGCGAAGGGTGGCGGTCTCCCCGGACGAAAGCCGGTCTGCTCGCTTCGTTGATGACACGCGCAGGTGACCTGCTTTCCAACGATCGAGTTCAGTCAAGCCTGCGGATCGGCGTTCAATACGAAAAGCTGCGGATTGCGACGCGCGAGTTGATGCCCCATTCGCTGGGGGGAGCCGACGTCGATACGACGGCAGCCGAAATCGCCGATCTGGCCGAAGCATCGATTGAAGTGGCGTTGGCTGAAGCGCAGCAGTACGCCACGCGGCGTTGGGGCACGCCTCTAACGAGCTCGGGGGCGCCGTCGACGTTCGTCGTGCTCGGGATGGGCAAGCTCGGGGGGCGGGAGCTCAACGCGGGCTCCGATGTCGACTTGCTATACTTCTATGACACCGACGACGGCGCAGTTACCGCCGAGCGAGGCGGCGAGGCGTTGACCCTTCACCAATATTGGTCGCACGTCGCTCGGCGGCTCACCGCCAACCTCGATGCGACGACCCCGGACGGGACGGTTTGGCGCGTCGATCTCAGGTTGCGGCCGGAAGGATCACGGGGCCCGATCGCCAACTCGCTGCCGGCCGCCGAGCGGTATTACGAGACGTTCGGGCGGATGTGGGAGAGGGCGGCGCTCTTGCGTGCGCGTCCGGTGGCGGGGGACCTCGAGCTCGGCCGGGCGGCGCTCGACGAGCTCTCGCCGTTCGTCTACGCCCGACACGTGGACCCGTCCCTCGCGTCGGAGCTCATCAAGCTCGTCGACCGCTCGCGTGCGGAGCTCTGTCGCGATCCGTCCCGCGATCTCAAGCTCGGGCAGGGCGGCATTCGGGAAGCTGAATTCTTCGTGCAGGCGCTGCAGCTGATCTGGGGCGGCAAGGAGCCGCGCGTGCGAGCGACGGGCACCCTCGACGCGCTGCGGCGTCTGCGGGGGCGAGGGTTGGTCACCGATCGTGAAGGGCGTGAGGTCGCCGACGCCTACGTGCTCTTTCGGCGGGTCGAACATCGAATCCAATGGTCGACGGGTTTGCAGACCCACTCATTGCCGGCGGAGCCCGCCGATCGCTTGCGTCTATCGCGGTCGCTCGGGTACGCCGGCGAGACCGATTTCTCGCGCGCGATCGAGGAGGCACGCAACATCGTGAGCGCCCGGCTCGCTTCGCTGGTGCCGGCGGGGGCCGAGCGAGCCATGGCGCCAAGCCGCTGGGGCGAAGTCATTCACTGGCTCGACGAGGCCGACTTCGACGCACTCGACCATGCGATCGTGCGCATCTTCGGGGCAGCGGCGAGCGCCGAGCTCTGCCGCGACGTCCGCCAGTTGGCGCGACGTCCCGACGACCTGCTCGGCTCGATGACGCGCGAACGGTTTCCCGACCTTTGTCCTGGTTTTTTCGACGCGCTCATCGATGCAGCCGATCCCGAGCAGGCCGCGCGCTACATGCGCACCTGGCTCGCCCGCTTGGGCGCTCCCGGTGTTTACGTGCGCCCGCTCGGCGAGGACTTGCGCGCGTTGCGCCGCCTGGTTGCGGCGTTTGGCGCGAGCTCCTTCATCGGCAATGCGATCGCCGATCGTCCCGAGCTCGGCGAGAGCGTCGTGTTCGCCCGACGCATCCCCAATGCCGCTATCGCGCGCGACGAGGTCGATCGCGAAGTGGCGGAAGTGAATCTCTTCGCCGCTTCCAACGACGATCCCGATACGTTCGTGGGCGCCCTCCGGCGAGCCAAGGCTCGGGTGACCATCGAAGTGGCCCTCGCCGATTTGGCTGGTGAGATCGGAACCCGGCAGGCGACCCTCATGCTCTCCGCACTCGCCGATGCCACGCTGGAGCATGCGACGCGTTTTGCCCTCGGCGCAGCCGGCGCCGTGCGGGGGCTCGCCGTGATCGCGGTGGGGAAGCTGGGCGGCAACGAAATCGGCTACGGATCCGATCTCGACGTCATCTTCGTGTTCGATCCCGAGCTTGCGCCGGCGGGGAGCGATCCGCACGCCTACTTCGCCCGGCGTGCGCAGCGGGTGATTCGCCTCGTTTCCGCCTCGCATGCCGAGGGTCCGGGCTATGACCTCGACACGCGCCTTCGCCCTTCCGGGTCGCACGGGCTTTTGGTGACGTCGCTCGAAGCCTTCGCCCGCTACCACGAAGTCGACTTGCCGGGCCGTCCGCCGAGCATCGACGTGCCGAGCGCGCAGCAATCGGGCGCCCCTTGGGAGCGGCAAGCCTTGGTACGCGCCCGGTTTGCGGCGGGCGATGTGGCCTTGGGTGCCGCACTGCTCGAGGTGGCGCACATCGCCGCGTACCAACGCGGCGCGCCGCCCAAGGCCGAAGTGCACCGCGTGAGGATGCGCATGGAACGCGAGCTCGGCCGTGAGAGACCGGGGCGGCACGACCTCAAGGTCGGTCGCGGAGGACTGAGTGACATCGAGTTCGCGGTGCAATATCTGCAGATGCAACACGGCAAGGATCCGCGCGTGCGCACGACGGATACCTCGGTCGCCATTGCGACGCTCGCCGAGCTCGGCCTCTTGCGCGCGGAGCTCGCCGAGATCTTCCAGGAGGGATATCGCTTTCTCCGTCGGCTCGAGCAGCGCATCCGCATCGTGCACGGGTCGTCAGCCAGCCTTCTCGAGGAAAGTGCGGAGGGGCTCTTGCCCCTGGCGCGCCGGATGGGGATGCGCGACACACCGCGAGGAACGGCGACCCAGGAGCTCATCGAACGTTACCGCGACGTGACCGAGGCCGTTCGTCGTGCCTATCTCCGAGTCATCACTTGAAGCGAGTGTGATACGCTCGAACCACCGGCGATGCCGAAGACGATCACCATCGACCACGTCGCGATACACCTTTCCGAACCGGACGACTTGCCTCTGCAGTGGGTGGGACGCGCCGACCTTCTCGGCCAGCTGCAGGCCGCCTGGATGATCGTCGACCCGGCCGATGTCCCCATGAACCCGCGGCTCGTCGGCAAGCCGGGGGTAGGCAAGACCACGCTGGCCTATGCCGCGGGCCACGCGCTTGGTCGCAAAGTTCATCTGTTCCAGGCGACCATGGATACTCGGCCCGAGGATCTCATCATCACACCGGTGGTTGGACCGAACGGCTCGATCCACTACGCCGCCAGCTCGATCGTGAGCGCGATGGTTTCCGGGGGCGTCGCGATCTTGGACGAGGGCAACCGCATGAGCGAAAAATCGTGGGCGTCGCTGGCGCCGCTCCTCGATCGCCGGCGGTACGTGGAGTCGCTCGCAGCGAGCGTGAAGATCCGCGCCCATGCCGAGTTTCGCTTCGTCGCGACGATGAACGACGACGCATCGACATTCGACTTGCCGGAGTACATCCATTCCCGCCTCATGCCGATGATCGTCATCGACTTCCCCGAGGCCGACGAAGAGCTCGCCATCCTGAAGCAGAACCTCCCCTTCTCCAACGACGAGGTGCTCGGCTACGTCGTCAACTTCCTCCAGGCGGCGCACGCCGGCGACGAGCCGTTCACCGTGCGCGACGGCATCAACATCGCTCGCTATGCCATCAAGCGCGCCAAGCAAGCCAAGTCCGCCGTGTCGCGTGCGTACCTCATCGAAGCGGTCACCCGGACGCTGGGAGAAGAGGCGCTGCGCTATTTGAAGAGTTAGGTCCGCTTTACCTTGCAGGTTCGGCTGCGACGAGCTCGAAGCTTTCCTCGATGCCCTCGGCCGAGCTCGGGCCGACCCACACCTGAATGGTGCCCGGCTCGACGACGAGTTTCATCTCGGTGTCGTAGAAAGACAGATCCGCCGCCGGCAGTTCGAAAACGACCTTGCGCGACTGGCCTTTCGCAACAGTCATTCTTTGGAACGCCTTGAGCTCTTTGATGGGACGCGTGGTGTTGGCAATGGGATCGCGGATGTAAAGCTGCACGACCTCGTCGCCGTCGCGCTCGCCGGTATTGGTAACGGTGGCACTCACGGTCAGCGCGCCATCGAGTGCAACACTCTCCGGAGAAATCACCAGATCGGAATACTCGAAGCGCGTGTAGCTGAGGCCGTGACCGAACGGGTAGAGCGGCGTCATGGGAGAATCGACATAGCCGACCTTCAGATTGGCGGTGCTCCCCCTCGGCCGGCCGGACGCCTTGACGTTGTAATAGATGGGGCACTGCCCGACGGTTCGCGGAAAACTCGCCGGTAGCTTGCCGGAGGGATTCACGTCGCCGAAGAGCGCCTCGGCGACGGCCGTTCCCGCAGCGATACCGAGATGCCACGCTACGAGGATCGCCGGAACATTTTCCGCCTCCCACGCGAGCGACATCGGCCGTCCGTTCATCACCACGAGCACGACCGGCCTGCCCGTTGCCTGCAGAGTCTGAAGAAACTGAAGTTGGGGCCCGGGCAGACCGATGTCCACCCTCGAGTGGGCCTCGCCGCTCATGTCGCTTCGCTCGCCGAGCACGGCCACCACGACGTCACTTTCGCGCGCCATCGCGATCGCCTCGTCGAAGCCGGTGCGGAGGTCTCCCTCGAAGTCGCAACCACGAGCGTGGCGCACGATCGTGTCCGGCGAAACGATCGCCCGAATACCCATGAGCACGCTCACCACGTCGTCAGCGCGTCCGAGCGCGGACCAGGTGCCGAGCGGATCTTCGCGATTGTCGGCGAGCGGACCGACCACGGCGACGCTTCGGATCCCTTTCGATAGAGGAAGTGTCGCGCCGTCGTTTTTTAGCAGCACCATGCAACGGCGCGCCATCGCGAGCGCCATCTCTCGATGATCGCTGCTCAGCTGAACGGCCTTCACCCGTTCGGGCTTTCGCAGTGGCCGCTCGAAGAGCCCGAGCCTCACCTTCACCCCGATGATGCGGCGAACGGCATCGTCGATGAGCTCGAGCGGGACTTTTTTTTCCTCGACCAATCTCGCCAGATGCGAAAAGGAAAACCCCGTCATATCCATGTCCACGCCGGCGCGCACGGCGCGCAGGGCTGCTTCGGCCCGATCGCGCGCGTATCCGTGGTAGACGATCTCTCCCACCGAGTCCCAGTCGCTCACCACGAATCCTTCGAAGCCCCACTCTTCACGCAGAATTTGGCGGAGCGTGAACTCCGAGGCCGAGCCAGGTACCCCCGAGAGCTCGTTGAAGGAGCTCATCACGATGAGGCAACCTTCGTCGATGGCTGCCTTGAACGGCGGAAGATACACTTCACGCAGCGTGCGTTCGGAAATATCGACGGTGTGGTAGTCGCGTCCGCCTTCCGCCGCGCCGTACGCCGCGTAGTGCTTCACGCAGGCGGCAACGGAGTCGGGGTCGGCGGGATCTCGTCCCTGGAAGCCGCGAACGCGCGCGCGGGCGATGGCGCTCCCGAGAACGACGTCTTCGCCTGCTCCTTCCGCGATGCGGCCCCAGCGAGCGTCGCGGGCGATGTCCACCATAGGGGCGAACGTGCAATGAAGCCCGGTAGCGGCAGCTTCGCGCGCCGCCACGCGAGCTGCATTTTCGATGAGCGCCAGATCCCAGCTCGCCGCCTCGGCTAGCGGTATGGGAAAGATCGTGTGGAGCCCGTGAATCACATCGTGCGCGAAAAGAAGAGGAATCCCCAAGCGCGATTCCTCGCGCGCCAGCTTCTGGTAGCGCGCGATGTCGTGGGCGTCGGTGATGTTGAGGAAAGCACCCGCCTGTCCGGTGCGTGTGAGCGATTCATGCCGCTCGCTCGTTGCGCTCAGCATCGTCATCTGGCCAATTTTCTCGGCCAGCGTCATTTTTTCGAGCAGGGCGTCGACGCGGCTATCCATTCTGCTCACATGTCACCAACTTACCCCTCCGATGTGCATCACCTCTCGGGCCGATGCACGCCTGGGTCAGACGCGCTCGAGTGCCACGTTGGTCATCCGCCGATGGCTTCGGCCGTCTCCTCGATGGACGGTGCCTCGATCGTCTGACGTATCAGCAGGGCGTACGCAACCAGATAGAAACCGATCCCCAGCATCGTGGCGAGCGTAAAACCAATCTCCATCGACAAGGCGAGAGCGAAAACGCTGGCCAGGACGCTCGCCGCCCCATTGATCGCCCACAGCCACGGTTTGCGCTCTTCCGGGTAGCTGGACATTCCGAGCGGGAATGGGAATCCCATCAGAAACCCGATCGGTATCAAAAGGAGCGCGCTGACCAGAATGCGCGCCGAAAGCGACATTCCCAGGGTCGCCGAAAAGAGCGGCGCCAGCCCCCAATTCACGGCGACGAGCACCGCAGGAACCGCAAGACCCCACCTCTTTACTTTGGCGGTGTCGACGCGCGAAGCAGCCAGTGACCCACACCCGGCTCCGAGCAAGAGACAACTGAGCACGACGGTCGTGGCGTAGCTCGGGTGCCCTAAATACAGCACGAATCTCTGCATCCACGGCACTTCGACCAGCATGAAACCGAGGCCGATGCACAGGAAGTACCCGCTGCCGTACCAGAGATCGGGCGTCCGCTTGATGCGTCCCGAAAGTCCGAAGGGCAAAAAGAAAAAGATCAAAGTGAGTCCGCTCACCATCCACAGCAGCATGCGCAGCAGCGCCACCGCGTGCTCGTTGTTGGAAAGCGCCGCGAAGTATTCGGGATCGACTTTGCCGAAAAGCGAAACCGTTTGAAAGAAGAACGGTCGGTCGTCGGTCGAAGCGGAGAGATCGAGCCCCTCTTTTTCGTATTGCCGCGAGCCACTCGACATGACCGACGCGACGACGGTATCGCCATCGGGGTCCTTGGGCACCGGCCAGCGGCGTCGAAAGCCGCGTTGGTCGGCGATGTCGTCGAGCTTGGACAACCGAGCGGCGTCGAAAGCCGCTCTCGAAACGAGAAAGGTGCCGACGTCCCACGCCTGGAAAACGACGACGTGACGAGCCGCGTCGGAAATTCCCTCGAGCTCGAGCGCGCGCGTTGCGAGCTCGGCCAGCCGCGCCCCCTCCAGCTGCCTGTCTCCGGACATCCAGCGGCTGATCGACACGATGCCGTTCGCCGATGTCTTTCTCAAATAGAGGCGGAGCGCTTCGACGGTATAGAGATAGTTTTCCGAAAGTGCGAAAGCGCCGGCCGCCGTCGCCGCCCAGCTGTCGATGAGAGAGATCTGAATGAAGTCGTAATTTCCGTCGGAATGGCTGAGAAAGCTTCGCCCTTCGCCGACTACCGGATGAACGCCGGGCAGGTGGTAGACGTCGCCCGAGAATTCGCGGAAGGGTCCCGAGAGGGCGTCGACGATGTGGCCGTTCAGCTCGACCGCATCGACGTCGGTCGCGCCCGCCTTCAGAGCCGTCAAGATGTCGCGGCCGCCGCCCGCTCCGACGATGCAAACCCTGTGCGGCGTGCGCAGCTGGTATCCGATGCTCGTCACGTCGAAGAAGAGATGCGACAGATCGGCGGGCGTCGTCGTGAGCTGGGTAATCGGCGTCCCCGCCGAAGCGTCCTGCTCGATCCAGAGCTGCTGGAGCGGCTTGGGCTCGTAGTTCCAGCCCATTCCCCACCCGAAGCCGGCTTTCGGGTCCTTCACGTAAAAGATGCTGGGATGGATCGTGATCCGCGCGGTCGGCGTCCACTTCACGTAGAGCAGATTGTCGGGCTCCACGTAGGATTTGGCGATTCGGAGGTGGAGCGGCTCTCTCGCAATGAGAGTCGTCAAAACGACGGCGGCGGCGCCGGCGACGCTCAGCTGGATCCTTCTCTTCAGTAGAATCGCGGCGGCAAGTGGCAGAAGACCGGCGCCGGCAACGATGTGAGGCGTCGGCACCACGTTCATGAGCGGAACGACCAAAAGAGCGCCGACGGTGGCGCCGAGCAGGTCGGCCGCATACATGCGGCCAACCTCGCGCCCTTTGGCTTGCATGAGCAAGAGGCAGACCGCGCTGCCCAGGCATAACATCGGCGTGAGCAGTGCGACGAGAACGAGAACCAGCTGCGGGTTCGCAAAGGCCGAAAGACCCGGCATGAGACCCCACACCCGCGGAAGAATCTCGCTCCCTTTGAAGAGCGCGACGAGCGAGGCCGGCAGCGAGATTCCGGAAAGCACCAAGGCGAGCTCGAGCGAGCGTGGACCCGGCTTTCGCAGCGTGAACCATACGCCCGGCGCACCGAGGCCGAGCATCGCCAGAGAGATCGCGAGGAATGCAAAGTGATACCAGAGCACCACCGAGAGCACCCGGGTGATGGTGATCTCGTAGAGCAGGACGGCGCACGACACGAGCGCGATGGCGGCGTAGGATCGAAATAGGTGCCCGCGATCTTTCATGGCCAAGAGCTCACCCCGTCGTGGTAGGCGGATACGCCCCTTGCATTATTGTGTCAAACCCTCACTGCCAGATCGTTTCATCGAGTGAGCCATAACCTACTCAAAGTGCTGACCGGAAAAGGCGGAATTGCCTGTCGGCGAAGTTGAGAGGCGAGGCCTGACGGCCGTTCCGGGCCGATGCGTCGTTCCGACGGCCTCGCCGCAAGTTGCGTGGGCCGACTTTTCTCGGCGCGTCTATAATTGTGGAAATCGCAATGAGCTCTCGGGTGATCTACGCTCCCATCCTGCACGGCTCGCTCCCTTTCGCACTCGCGGTACGGGAGATCTTTCTGCGCGAGCGTCCCGATTGCGTTGCAGTGGAGCTTCCCGAAACACTGCAAGTCCCCGTCGAACGAGCGGTGCGGCGCCTCCCGCTGCTGTCGGTGCTTCGCTACGAGGTCGCCGATGGGCCGGCTTTTCTGCTCGTCGAGCCCTGCGATGGAATCTTCGAGGCCCTGCGTCTCGCGCGCGAGTACGAGGTGCCGGCGCAGCTCGTGGATCGCGACTCCGACCATTACGAGCCGCACGACGATGCGGTCCCCGATCCGTATGCTGCCGAGCGCATCGGTTACGAGGCGTACGTCGCCAAAGTTTCCCACGCGCTTCGTGCATCCGACGTCTCACCGGAAGACGAGCTGCGCGAAGCGACCATGGCCTTTCATTTGTCGCGTCTAGCCGAGCGCCACGCCAAAATTCTCTTCGTTTGTGGAATCGCTCACGTGGCGCGCATTCGCGCGAGACTCGCACGGCCCACCGCTCGGCCCGTTGGCCGCACGAAGCGGAGCGGCGTGCAGGTGTTTCATCTTCATGACGACAGCTCGCGCGAGGTCTTGTCCGAGCCGGGTCACGTCCAAGGTTGCTTCGAAACCTGGCGACGCAACGACGAGGCTCCGCCGCGCGCAGAGACCGATCGTTATCAGATGCAGGGCAGACTCCTTCTTTCCGCGCGCGAACGCATGGAAAAGGAAGACGGCGAGCGGCTCGCCGCGCAGCCCCTCCGTGTCGCGCTGCAGTTCGCGCGAAACCAGGCCCTCGCGCGAGCGGCGCTCGTACCTGATCTGTACGAGCTCACGATCGCCGCCCGCGGCGTCGCGTCGGACGATTTCGCCTGGCACGTGTGGGATCTCGGCGTGACCTACCCCTATCAGACCGACACCCCCGATCTCGCGGTCTACCGTCTCACGCTCGACGAGCTGCACCAAGGAACCCGTCGTTTGTGGTTTCGGCGCCGGCTCAAGACCCGGCGTCACGCGCTCCGGCTGGTTCGGGCGCGCAAGAGAGAACCTGCGCCGGGCGCCTGGGGCGACCCCCCGCGCGAGCCGTACATCTGCAGCTACCCACCGGAAGACGTGCGGATCGAAGCCTACGGCGCCTACCTCAAGAAGCGTGGCAAGAGCTTGCTGGCGGCGGAGAGAGCGCGCGTGGGGCCGTTCGTCTCCGGTTTCGGTGACGGCATCGATCTGCGCGCGACGATCCAAAACCTGCTGCAAGATGGGCGCATCCACATCCGCGAGGAGCAATCGGCGCCGGGCAATGTCGGTGCGATATGCGTCATCTTCGACGCGGAGGATAAAAACCAGCGTTACTCGTGGACCGTGACCTGGCAGGGCGAGCACGAAGAGGAGAGCGACATGGCCCTCTACGCGACACCTCCCGGGGGCAATGTGGTCGGTCCCAAGATCGGGCGCTCCGAATACGGCGGCTTTCTGATGACGTACCCTCCGGGCCGCATGTTCCACGTCTTCGAGGATCCCTACTTCGACGCGGCGGAAACGAAGGCCGAGCGGCTCCTCTATGCGGCCATCGACTACAGCGAGGAGCGCTCGATCGTGTACGTGGCAGCCAAGCCCCCCCGACCCAAGCTCACCGCCCTCGCTCGTCGAAGCGGCCGACAAATCATCTACTTACCCATCGGCCAACTCTCGCCCGCCGTCCTGCGCAAAATCCGCGTGTTCCACGTGCTCGACGGCCGCGCCGTGCGAGCGTACGCCGGCGAGTACATCGGCCGAGGACTTCATGAACTGGGCAAATAAGTGGTCTGGCCAGCGCCTCCGCTCGCCGGGCCGGCAAAACGAAAACGATTTCGGGTGCTATGGGCCCCGCATGCCGATCGAACGCCCGGGGCGCAACCGCATGGGGTGTCGGCCGGGGCCATCGGCCGATTACTCGCTGATTTCAGGGATTTATACGGTGCACGTCCGGAGCGATCGGGAAGAGCTGGGACGTAGCCAAAAGATCCGCTAAGTTCTGTCGGCGGACTCGGACCTTCGTCGCGGGATCCGCGAGGTGTCCTGCGCGCGGTGCGTCAAAATGGTGTACCTCGCCGCCACCTCGGACCTACCCTCGACTACCCCGACACCACAAGCCGACTGAAGGACGATTTAGGATGCCGTTACCGAGACGCCAGGGGCTGTACGATCCTGCGTTCGAGCACGACGCGTGCGGGCTCGGGTTCGTTGCGACGCTGAGCGGAAAGCCGAGCCACGCGATCGTCGAGCAGGGGCTCGAGATCCTCGAGAACTTGACCCACCGAGGTGCCGCCGGTTGCGATCCTTGCACCGGCGACGGGGCCGGCGTCACCCTCCAGATACCTCACGAGTTTTATGCGCGCGATCTGGCGAGCGACGGCATCGAGCTCCCGTCCCCCGGTGATTACGGCGTCGCGATGTGCTTCTTCTCCGGCGACCCTGCACGTTGCCGCCATCACCAGGCGATTCTCGAGGGTGCGGTGATGCACCATGGGCAGCGGGTGATCGGGTGGCGGAGCGTGCCGACCGACGTGTCGGCGCTCGGCCCCATCGCGCGCAGCGTGCAGCCCTCGTTGTGGCAGCTGTTCATCGGGCGCAATTGCCCGGCGGATTCGTTCGAGCGGATGATGTACGTCA
Source organism: Polyangiaceae bacterium (assembly GCA_036395495.1). Classification (GTDB taxonomy): domain Bacteria; phylum Myxococcota_A; class Polyangia; order Polyangiales; family Polyangiaceae; genus DASWDH01. Next base: position 12,591 of record DASWDH010000431.1, on the reverse strand, counting down.
TTCGCAAGCGGGCCGGGCGCGCCGCCAACTCCGACGAGTTTTACATCGCCTCCTGTTCGTCGCGATCGGTCGTCTACAAGGGCTTGATGCTCGCCGAGCAGGTCGCCGCGTTCTACCGCGATCTGTCGGATGAGCGCACGGTCAGCAAGCTCTGCATGGTGCACTCGCGCTTTTCCACCAACACCTTTCCAGCTTGGGAGCGGGCGCATCCGTATCGGCGCATCGCTCACAACGGCGAGATCAATACGCTGCGTGGCAACAGCGCGTGGATGTCTGCGCGTGAAGCGCTCCTCCGGAGCGACTTTTTCAAAGAGGCCATCGAAGACTTCCGCCCGATCGTGCGAACCGGAGGGTCCGACTCCGCCGCACTCGACAACGTCGTCGATTTTCTGCTCGCGAGCGGACGTTCGCTGCCGCACGTCATGATGATGCTCGTGCCGGAGGCTTGGGCACACGATCCCGACATGTTGCCGGAGAAGAAGGGCTTTTACGAGTACCACGGCTGCCTCGTCGAACCGTGGGACGGTCCGGCGGCGCTTTGCTTCACCGACGGGGACCTCATCGGTGCAACGCTCGACCGCAACGGTCTCCGGCCGGCGAAATGGGTCGTGACGTCCGACGGTCTCGTCGTTTTGGCAAGCGAGTTCGGCGTGCTCGACATCGAGCCCTCCCGCATCATCCAGAAGGGTCGTCTTCAGCCCGGCAAGATGTTCCTCGTCGATACCATCGAACGACGTGTCGTATCCGACCCCGAGATCAAAAAGAGGGTCGCTACGCAAAAGCCGTATGCCGCTTGGGTTGCGGAGAACAAGATCGATCTTTCTTCGCTCGAGGACGTTCCGAGCCTCTACACGATCCCGTACGACGAGCTCATCACGCTGCAGCAAGCGTTCGGGTACACCGAAGAGGATTTGCGGGCGATCTTGGGGCCCATGGCAGTTGCCGGCGAAGAGCCCGTCGGCTCGATGGGCATCGACATTCCTCTCGCGGTCCTCTCGGAAAAACCCCAGCTGCTCTTCCGCTATTTCAAGCAGCACTTTGCGCAGGTCACCAATCCGCCCATCGACCCGCTGCGCGAGGAAATCGTGATGTCGCTCGTCAGCTGCGTGGGGGGCGAGGGCAACTTGCTCGATGAAACGCCGCGGCAGTGCCGCATGCTCGAGCTGCCCCACCCATTTCTCACGCAGGACGACCTTTCCAAGCTGCGTAAGAATCTTTTCCCCGATTTTCGGGCGGCCACGCTGCCCATGCACTTCAAGGTCAACGGCGATCCCGAGCGCAACCTCTACGACGGGCTCGACCAGCTGTGCCGCTCGGCCACCCGCGCCATTGCCGACGGTGCGAGCATCCTCGTGCTGAGCGACCGCCACATCGACGAGCATCACGCAGCGATCCCGAGCTTGCTCGCGATGGGTGCCGTGCAGCACCACCTCATCCGCGAAGGCACCCGGATGAGGGCCGGCATCGTCGTCGAATCGGGGGAACCTCGCGAAGTGGGGCACATGGCGCTGCTCATCGGCTTCGGCGCGGGCGCCGTGAACCCCTACCTTGCCTTCGAGACGATCGCCTCGCTCTGCCGCGACAAAGCGCTTCCCGGCGATCCGAACCCGGCGCAGGCGAGCGCCAAATACGTCAAGGCCCTCAAGAAGGGGCTGCTCAAGATCATGTCGAAGATGGGCATCAGCACCCTGTCCAGCTACCAGGGGGCGCAGATCTTCGAGGCGGTCGGCATCGATCAGTTCGTCGTCGACAAGTACTTCACCGGCACGGCTTCGCGCATTCGGGGGGTCGGCTTGCGCGAAATCGCCGAAGAGGCGCTCGTCCGGCACGAGCGCGCTTTCGGGCGACGGCCCGAGCACCGTCTCGACGTGGGAGGGCACATTCACTATCGCGCGACCGGCGAGCGCCACCTCTGGAATCCGAAAACGGTGGCGTCGCTCCAGAAGGCGGTGCGCGTGCAGGACGCCCGCAGCTACGAGGAGTTCGCCAAGCTCGTCAACGAGCAAAAAGATCGCCCCATGAACCTGCGGGGGCTCTGGGATCTGGTGCCCGCGGGGCCCGCCGTTCCTCTCGAAGAGGTCGAGCAGGCAACCGAAATCGTCAAGCGCTTTGCCACCGGGGCGATGTCATTTGGGAGTATTTCCAAGGAGGCGCACGAGAACCTCGCCATCGCCATGAATCGGATCGGCGGAAAATCCAACACCGGCGAGGGAGGCGAGCAGCCCGAGCGATTCATCCCCGACCCCAGCGGCGATCTGCGGCGCAGCGCCGTGAAGCAGGTGGCCTCGGCGCGCTTCGGCGTGACCGCGGAGTACCTCGTCAACGCCGACGAGCTCCAGATCAAGATGGCGCAAGGCGCGAAGCCGGGAGAAGGCGGTCAGCTTCCCGGTCACAAGGTCGACAAAGTCATCGCCGCGGTGCGCTACTCGACGCCCGGCGTCACGCTGATCTCGCCGCCTCCGCACCACGATATTTATTCGATCGAAGATCTCGCCCAACTCATTTTCGATCTGAAGAACATCAACCCGAGGGCGCGCATCAGCGTGAAGCTCGTGGCCGAGGCCGGGGTCGGCACCGTCGCCGCGGGGGTCGTCAAGGCCCATGCCGACGTCGTGCTCATCAGCGGCGATACCGGCGGCACCGGCGCCTCGCCGCTCACGTCGATCCACCACGCCGGCGTCCCGTGGGAACTCGGGTTGTCCGAAGCGCATCAGGTTCTCGTGATGAACGGGCTGCGCGGCAGGGCGCGCCTGCAGGTCGATGGCAAGCTCTTGACCGGTCGGGACGTCGCTGTCGGCGCGCTGCTCGGAGGCGAGGAGTTCGGGTTCGCGACGGCGCCGCTCGTAGCCTCGGGCTGCATCATGATGCGAAAGTGCCACCTCAATACCTGTCCGGTGGGCGTCGCCACGCAGGATCCCGAGCTGCGCAAGAAATTCAGAGGTCAACCCGAGCACGTCGTTCGCTACTTCTTTTATGTCGCCGAGGAGCTGCGCGGGATCATGGCCCAGCTCGGGTTTCGCACGGTCGACGATATGGTGGGTCGCTCCGATTGCATCGTGCCGCGCCGCACTGGGCTTCATCCCAAGGCGCGCCGCATCGATTGCTCGGAGATCCTCTACCGGCCCAAAGAGGCGGCCACGAGCCCCACCCACTGCGTGGAATTGCAGGATCACAAGCTCGACGCGGTGCTCGACGTCAGGCTCATCGCCGAATCGAAAGGGGCGATCGACGACGCGTCGCCGGTGACCATCGAGACCCGCATCCGCAACTCCGACCGCGCGACCGGCGCCATGCTGAGCGGCGAAATCGCGCGCAAGCACGGTCGCAAGGGCTTGCCCGACGACACCATTCGCCTGCGAGCCAAAGGCAGCGCCGGTCAGAGCTTCGGCGCGTTTGCCTCGCCGGGCATGACCCTCGAGCTCGAAGGAGATGCCAACGACTACGTCGGCAAGGGGCTCTCCGGTGGCATCATGGCCGTGCGCCCGCCCCGAGAGGCGCCTTTCCGAGCCGACGACCAAGTCATCGTCGGCAACGTCGTTCTTTACGGCGCGACGGGCGGCCGCGCGTTTTTCAACGGTCGCGCCGGAGAACGGTTCGCCGTTCGCAACAGCGGGGCCACCACCGTGGTCGAAGGCGTGGGCGACCACGGCTGCGAGTACATGACCGGCGGCACGGTCGTGGTGCTCGGAACGACCGGGCGAAACTTCGCCGCTGGCATGAGCGGTGGTTTCGCTTTCGTGTTCGACGAGGATGCGAACTTCGAGGCGCGCTGCAACAAGGAAATGGTGGAGCTCGAGGCCATCGGCCCGAGCGACTCCGAGATGGTTCGTGGGCTGCTCGACGAACACGTGCAGCGCACCGGCAGTCGCAAAGCGCTGGAACTGCTCGACTCCTGGGAGGCGGTCATTCCGAAGTTCGTCAAGGTGGTGCCGAGCGAATACCGACGCGCCCTCGAGGCCCAAGAGTCACCCGCTACCAACGGCGTTCGTCTTTCGGCGCTGCCGCCCTCGACCCCCTACGTCTCGACGGGGCGCTACGTTCCAGCCAATACGAGGGAGAAGTCGGCGGTCCATGGGTAAGCTTCGCGGTTTTTTGGAAATAGAGCGGAGGGAGCACCACAAAAGGCCGGTCGAAGAAAGGCTCTCCGATTGGCGCGAATTCGAGCTACCGGTGCCCGACGCCGAGCTATCGCTGCAGGCGGCGCGCTGCATGGATTGCGGCATTCCGTTTTGCCACGATGGCTGCCCGCTCGGAAACCTCATCCCGGACTGGAACGACTTCGTCTACAAGGGGCGCCTCGAAGACGCTGTTTTGGCGCTGCACGCGACCAACAATTTTCCCGAAGTGACCGGACGAGTTTGTCCGGCGCCATGCGAAGCGTCGTGCGTGCTCAACATCGACGAGGACCCGGTCACCATCAAAAACGTCGAGCGTGGGATCATCGACCGCGCGTTCGAGCAGAATCTGGTGTGGCCCCTTCCACCTCTCACCAGGACCGGTAAGAAGGTCGCCGTTATCGGTTCGGGTCCGGCGGGACTCGCGGCCGCGCAACAGCTCGCGCGCAAAGGGCACGACGTGACGGTGTTCGAGCGCGACGATCGCATCGGCGGCCTTCTGCGCTACGGCATCCCCGATTTCAAGATGGAGAAGCACATCATCGATCGACGCGTCGACCAGATGAAGGCCGAGGGGGTGACCTTCAAAACCTCGGTGCACGTCGGTTTCGACATCACCGGCGAGGCTCTGCGCGCCGAGTACAACGCCATCGTCCTCTGCGGCGGCGCCCGCCGACCTCGCGACTTGCCGGTGCCCGGCCGAGAGCTCGCGGGCATTCACTTTGCCATGGAGTTTCTCGAGCAGGGCAACCGCCGGGTCGCCGGCGAGGTCATTCCCGAGCAGAAAGCGATCCTCGCAACGGACAAACGGGTCGTCATCATCGGCGGAGGCGACACTGGCTCGGACTGTCTCGGCACCTCGCATCGCCAGCGGGCCCTTTCGGTGACACAGCTCGAGCTCCTGCCCAAGCCTCCCGATCGGCGTGCGGAGACGAACCCCTGGCCGGCGTGGCCGCTCATTTTGCGCACCTCGTCGTCGCAAGAAGAAGGTGGCACGCGCGATTGGGCCGTGATGACGACGAGCTTCGAGGGGGACGACCAGGGTCGAGTGAAGGCGCTGAGAGCGGTGCGGATCGAGATGCAGCCCGGTGCCGGGCTCAAGCCCATCGCCGGTACCGAGTTCGAGATTCCCTGCGAGCTCGTGCTGTTCGCCATGGGGTTCGTCGGCTCCGAACGTCCGGGGCTGCTCGAGCAACTCGCCGTCGAGATCGACGCACGCGGCAACGTCAAAACGGCGAACGGACGAACGACGGTCGACGGCGTTTTCGCAGCGGGCGATCAAGCGCGCGGTCAGAGCCTCGTCGTGTGGGCCATCGCCGAGGGGCGCAAGGTTGCTGAAGTCGTCGATGCGTACCTGATGACCGAAGGACGCCGCCGCCTCGCTCTCGTCGGCTGAGGAGAGCCGTTTACAAAGCCAGACCGAGGACCGTGCGCACCCAAAGATGGCCGTACTTTTCACCCGGTTCGGAGGTGCGGCTCATCCCGTCGAGACGCAAGTACGCTGCCGTCGACCACCAGAATTTCCCGAACTGCAGAGAAACGGCCGGGCCCACGTAGTGGTGAAAGCTGTCGTTGAAGTGGTCGACCGTGCCTGGCGTTCCCTCGTTTTCGAACTTACCGACGGCCCAATACTCCGCCCCTAGGTGCCAGTTGGGAGTGATTTCGCCGGTGACTCCGAAGGTCGGGTGAAAGATGAGCTCCAGCTCACCCTCGTACCGCTCGAGTTCCTGCTCGAACCAGATGTTGGTCATCAGGCGAATCCGGTCGAAGCGCTTCTGAAGAATGAGCTTCTCCTCGATCTCGAACTCGTCGTGGAACTCCGCCAATTCACCGTAGAGCGCTACATCGATCGGCCATTCGCCCTGTTCGGCGAGCCGCAGTCGCAGTCGCTGCTTGACCCCATCGAATGCAAGCGAGCCACCCGCATCATTTCCGAAGACGAGGTAGAGGCCGAGCTCCAGGCGGTCGGTGATGCCGTACTCGAGCTCGGTCTGCAGCACGTAGCGCTGATCCCAGAGGCGTCCTGTTGCGGGAGCCTCTGGATCCTCGATTCGGACGGGGGTGATATCGACGTACTGCTCGATTTCCATTTCCTCGGCCGAGAGCGTCTCGTAGGGGTAGGTGTAAGGGAGCGGGCGTGGGTTGGCTCTGGCCGAGCTCGCAACGGAGAGGGCGGCGACGGCGAGGCAGCTGCTGTTGATAATGAAAGTCGCATTCATGTTTGGGGTGAAGGCACCGTTATCCAAGTGGCTTTTGAAAGTCAAGTTCAATATTGGGCGCTCCCGACGAACGTTGAACCTCAGCGCCTTTTGGTCGGACGATCCGCGAAGAGGTCGAGTTGTCCCGCCGTTCGCTGGCTCGCCGGACCGGAGGGGCGCCGAAACGTCGTCGTGCACGGCTCATCGGACTTCACCTGTCGGCCGGCGAGCCCGAGTCGCGCGGCGGTTCGTTCGAACAGGCTGCTGATGGCTTCTGCATAGACACCTTCGCCGGTCTTTCGCACGCCGAAGCGGGGGTCGTTGAGACGACCGCCGCGAATCTCCCGGGTGCGAGCCAGAATGCGTTCGGCGCGGAGGGGAAGCTCGGCTCGGATTCGCTCCTCGAACACCTGTTTTACCGTCCCCGGCAGACGCACCATGATCATCGACGCACTCGTCGCCCCCGCGCCTTTCGCGTGTTCGAGAATCGCCGGCATGTCCTCGTCGTTGAGGCCGGGGCACACCGGCGCGACGTTGACGGAAACGCAGATGCCCGCTTCGGACAGTCGACGCACGGTTTTCATCCGCCGCGCCGGCGTCGCGACATACGGCTCGATGGCGCGGGCATTGGCCTCGTTCCAGAACGGGATGCTGATCGACACGCCGATCGACGCTTCGCGCGCCAGGCGCACGAGGAGCTCGAGATCGCGCTCGATGAGCGGCGCCTTGGTGATGATGTGCACCGGATTGCGATAATCGGCGCATGCCTCGAGGCATGCCCGCGTGAGTCGGTACGAAGCCTCGAGCGGCTGGTAACAATCGGTGTTGCCGCTGAAGACGATCAGCTCCCCGTGCCACGATGGCCGATCGAAGGCCTGACGGAGCAACTCGCCAGCGCGCGGCTTCACGACGATCTTGCGCTCGAAATCCGTGCCGCTACCGAATCCGAGGTACTCGTGCGTGGGTCGAGCGTAGCAATAACTACATCCATGGGCGCATCCTCGATACGGGTTCACGCTCCACGTGAAGCCGACGTCGGGGCTGTCGTTTTTCGCGAGAATCGACCGGCTGTGATCTTCGAAGATCTGCAGCGGAGCGAGCGGTGGCTCACCGAGGTAGTCGACGACGTTCGTCTCCCAAGGGTTCGGTGGGTTCGCGAGCGGGATCGGACGCACGATGGGTACAGAATAGCTGAATTTATGTTCAGGTAAATCGGTCAATTTGCGCGCCGGGCAAGACACCTCAGCCGGGCGCACTCATCCTTGCGAGGTCTCTGACGCGCGACACTTGTCGGTGGTCGTACCGCAGGATCCCTGCGCCCTTCGATCGTCTCGTCGAGTGGCGAATTCAGGCAATGATTCTCGCCTGTGGCAATCGGACGGCGGAAGCCGACCGGTCGCTCACCAGGCCGAAAAGCGAGCGGCCGTTCCCGCCGGCGTTACCACGCTTCGGAGGCATTACATGGCGATGGCGCAAAGCAACAAGTTCGACGAGGACCGTTTGCGCGTAGTGCGTGAAACGCGCCCCTCGAGCACCCGTGGCGAGCTCGAAAAAGCGCAAGAGCTCGCGTTGCAAATCGAGCAGCTGCTCGCCACGGTGGGCGGCGACGTTCCCGACTCGGACACCTTTCGCGTGAGGTTGGCCCGGGCTCACGCGTTGAGTTTGCTCGACGAATTGTCGGTTTTGTTGCGGCCTGCCCGAGGCCCGAGCGTCGCCCCATGCGCGCCGCGCGAGACCGACGAAGACGCGTCTTCGACCATCCGCCCTGTAACGTCGTGGCGATAGCGCGTTAGCGGCGAAGAAAGAGGTTCAAGAGCACAGTCAACACGATCGACAACAAGATCGACGTGGCGATGGGCAAGAACACCCGGACATTGCCCAGCTTGAAAGATAGATCGCCCGGCAAGTGAGGCAGCAAGCCTTTCCCGACGACGATCAAGATCAGCCCCACGGCGGCGAGGCCCAGGCCAGACCAAAGCACGAGCTTACCGACCGCAGAAAGGTCGTCCATGTCGCTCTCGTAACCCGGACGGCGCTCGGCGCAAGTGGCGACAGAACGCGAGCTCCGATTCACCTGGGGGCCCTTTTGTGAAGAGCTCGAGTTTTTGGCCTCCCGGCTGCTAGAATGAAGTTTGCCCGATGAGCCTCAAGATCGACCAGGATCATTCCCGCTTTCGGAACATCGTCCGCGGGAAAATCCGGCAGAATCTCCGCAAATACATCTCGCACGGCGAGCTCATCGGGCGAAAGGGCAAGGACTTAGTTTCCGTTCCCATCCCCCAAATCGACATTCCGCGCTTCAAGTTCGGCGACCGCCAGCAGGGTGGCGTCGGCCAAGGAGACGGCGAGGTCGGCGATCCGGTCGGCGGCGACGAGGGGCAAGAGAACGGTCACGGCAAGGCCGGGCAGGACCCGGGTGAGCACGTGCTGGAAGTCGATGTGACGCTCGACGAGCTAGCGGCCATTCTGGGCGAGGAGCTGGAGCTTCCCGACATCCAGGACAAGGGAAAGAGCAAAATCACCAGCGCGAAAGACCGGTACACGGGAATCCGCCGAGTCGGTCCCGAGTCGCTTCGCCATTTCAAGCGAACGTACCGCGAAGCGCTGAAACGGATGATCGCCGCCGGTACCTTTCGCCCCGACCGACCGATCGTCGTGCCCATCCCCGACGACAAGCGCTACCGTTCGTGGAAGACCGACGTGGAGCCGGTGGCCAACGCCGTCATCATCTACATGATGGACGTGTCCGGCTCGATGGGTGACGAGCAGAAAGAGATCGTCCGCATCGAGTCATTCTGGATCGATACCTGGCTCAAGGCGCAGTACAAGGGGCTCGAGAGCCGTTACATCATCCACGATGCCGTCGCGCGCGAAGTCGATCGTGACACTTTCTTCCATACCCGCGAGTCGGGTGGCACGATGATCTCGAGCGCCTACAAGCTCTGCCTCAAGATGATCGAAGACGATTACCCGTCCAGCGAGTGGAACATCTATCCGTTCCACTTCTCCGACGGCGACAACTGGTCGATGGACGACACCTTGACCTGCGTCGAACTTCTCAAATCCAAGCTGCTTCCCCAGGTGAACATGTTCGGCTACGGGCAAGTGGAGAGCCCTTACGGATCGGGCCAGTTCATCAAAGACTTGCGCGAGCTCTTTTCCAAGGAAGATCGGCTGGTCACCAGCGAGATTCGCGACAAAGACGCCATCGTCAATTCCATCAAGGAGTTCTTGGGAAAGGGAAAGTGACGTGACTGAGTTCGCCTTGAAGACGTCGCTTCCGCAGTACCTGCGAGTCGAACAACAAAAGATCGAGGGCATCGCCCGAGGCTACGGGCTCGATATGTTTCCGCTCATCTTCGAGATCCTCACCTACGATCAGATGAACGAGATCGCCGCGTACGGCGGTTTTCCCAATCGCTATCCTCATTGGCGCTTCGGGATGGAATACGAACAGCTCGCGAAGAGCTACGAATACGGCCTCTCCAAGATCTACGAGATGGTCATCAACAGCAATCCATCCTACGCCTATCTTCTGGAAGGCAACTCTCTGGTCGACCAGAAGCTGGTGATGGCGCACGTCTGCGCGCACGTCGATTTCTTCAAGCACAATTTCACTTTTCGCTCGACGGACCTCGACGCCACTGGCCGCATCGATCCGGTGCGTAAGGTGGAAGGTTACGATCCCAATCGTCGCTGGATCGACAAGATGGCCAACCACGGCGCGCGCATTCGTCGCGCCGCCGAGCGACACGGCATTCAGAAAGTCGAGGAGTTCATCGACCATTGCTTGTCGCTCGAGAACCTCATCGACCCCTGGGGGCCCTTCCTCGGTCGCCACAAGGAGACGCCCGAAGACCACGATCAGGGAGCCATCGAAGTGCCGCGCCTGCGCTCCAAAGATTACATGGAGTCGTTCATCAACCCCGAGGAATACATCGAGGAGCAGCGCCGCAAGATCGAAGAGCGGCGCGAGCGCGAGAAGCGATTCCCCGAACGCCCCGAGCGGGACGTCTTGATGTTTCTGCTCAGTCACGCCCCGCTCGAGCGCTGGGAGCGTGACGTTCTCGCCGTGATTCGCGAGGAGGCCTACTACTTCTTTCCGCAGATGCAGACGAAGATCATGAACGAAGGATGGGCCTCGTTCTGGCACTCCAAGATCATGACCGAGAAGGTCTTGGACGCGACGGAAATCATCGACTACGCCGACCACAATGCAGGGGTGCTGGCCACCTCGCAGGGGCGGCTCAATCCCTACAAGCTCGGCGTCGAGCTCTTCCGGCACATCGAGGAGCGCTGGAACAAGGGGCAATTCGGGCGCGAGTGGGAGGAATGCGATTCGCTCGAAGCCAAGAAGCACTGGGATCTGCGGCTAGGGCTCGGGCGAAGAAAGATCTTCGAGGTGCGCGCGCTCTACAGCGATGTGACCTTCATCGACGAGTTTCTGACGCCCGAGTTTTGCCGCGAGCACAAGCTTTTCAGTTTTGCTTGGTCCAATCGCAACGAGCGCTACGAGATCGACTCGCGCGAGTTCAAGCAGATCAAAGACAAGCTGCTGTTCCAGCTGACCAACGCCGGCAACCCGTTCATCTACGTGGAAGATGCCAATTTCGAAAACCGCGGCGAGCTTCTCTTGAAACACGAGCACCAGGGGGTCGACCTGCGCGGCGATTACGCCAAGGAGACTTTGAAATCGCTGGTGCGCATCTGGAAGCGTCCGGTCAGCATCGCCACGGTGGTCGAAGGCAAGCCGACGATGCTGCGCTTCGATGGGCGCGAACACTCTTCGCGGTCGACGAAATCCGCGGGCTGAGGGACTTCTTGCGATACGGATCGCTCGGGACGGTTGTCGCGGTGCTGATCGGCTGCGGAGGTGAGCGGCACGAACCGGTTCGCGCGCCACCGCCAACGCCCGCCGCCGTGGCATCCGCCGAGGTAGATGCAGGCCCGATCGCTTCCAAAGAAGAGGCGAATCCGCCTCCTCCTGAAGAGCCAGCGAGCCCTCCCGCTCCCCCTCCGCTCCCCGCCACGACCAAGCTGGCTCGGGGATCCGGTTCGCCGGCAGATGCGGCGCTTGCGGCCGGTGACGCCGCCTACGAAGCGGATGACTTCACGCAAGCGGAGGCCAGGTACCGCGAAGCCGCGCGGATGGCACCGAAGGACGCAGCGCCCCTGGTGGGCTTGGCACGGGTGGCCATCGCGAAAACGAACGTGCCGACCGATTACAACGCGGCCCCCAAGCACCCGGGGCTGGAGAAGGCGGTCGGGCAGCTGCGGCAGGCCATCAGGCTCGATCCGCAATTCGCGCCCGCCCACACCGAGCTCGGCAGGGCTCTTCTCATTTTGGGCAAGGCCAATGATGCGCTCGGCTCGTTTCGCAAGGCGATCGAACTCGCGCCGCGCGATCCCGAGGCGCACTCGGGCCTCGGTGTCGCTCTCCTGGCGATGGGGCGGGCGGAAGACGCGGTGACCGAGCTCGCCAAGGCCGCCGAGCTCGATCCGGGCAGCGCTCCGCGTCAAACGAATCTCGGAACGGCTCTGCTCATGCGTGGCCGGGTGACCGAGGCGGTGCGCGCCTATGAGGCTGCCGCGCGCATCGCGCCGCAGGACGCGCGCACGCAAAGCGACCTCGGTACGGCGCTCCTGGCCGACAACCAAGTCGACCGCGCCATCGCCGTGCTTCGGCGGGCGGTGACCATCGACCCCAAGCGGGCCGCCCTCCGCTCGAATCTCGGCTATGCCCTGCAACAAAAGCGCGATCTCAAGGCCGCGATCGCCGAGTATCGTGAGGCGATTCGCCTCGACGAGAAGCTCGTGTCGGCCTGGATCAATCTGGCGACGGCGCTCGCCCAGTCGGGCGATCGCGTCGAGGCGCGAAAAGCCCTCGAAAGAGCGCAGAAGCTCGATCCGAGCGACCCCCGCGTCCGCGCCAACCTCGACGAGCTTCGTGAATTCGAGAAAAAACCGCAAGTCGACGCCGGAAGCCCGCGCGACAAAGGGAGATGACGATGACCCGCGATCCGGATCTCTGCGTGGTGACCTGCGCGCTGACGGGTGTTCTGGCCAATCGGGAGCACTGCCCGGGACTGCCTTACACCCCTGTCGAGATTGCCGAAGAAGCCCGCCGGGCCTACGACGCGGGCGCGTCGGTCGTTCATATCCACGCGCGCAACGACGACGGCACACCGACCTTCTCGCCTCAAGTGTTCGAGAGCATCAAGAACGAAGTGCGCGCCCGCTGTCCTATCTTGCTCAACTTTTCGACGGGAACCCTCGAC
>DASWDH010000430.1:0-11694 GCA_036395495.1 Polyangiaceae bacterium | reverse complement strand
AGGAGCACCGTACGCCGGCGTGAACGACGTCACTTGACCGCTCGTCTTCGTGAACGAAGCGTGCTCGGCGGCGGACTGCATCACTTTCGCAATCCCGAAATCGAGCACCTTGACGTGCATTTCGTCGGTGTCGGCGCCGATGACGAAGATGTTGGCCGGCTTGACGTCGCGATGGACGATGCCGCGGCGGTGGCCGACGTCGAGCGCGGAGGCGACCGGCTCGAGCCATGCGATGACCTTGGCGATGGGCCACGCAGCGGCGCCGTCTCGTCCGAGTCGGGCGCGATCGGTCTCCAGAATGGCCTCGAGCGTTACGCCATCGAGCCACTCCAGCACCATGTAGAGAACCCACGCCCCGTTGACGGTGGTGAACGTCCCCACATCGCGCGCTTGCACGATGCTGGTCGTGCGGGTCGAAAGCTCCGAGAGCAAGCGACCTTCCGCGATGAAGTCGCGTTGGAGGTTCTCGCGCGCATCGGGCGCGGCATCGATCAACGCCTTGAAGCACTTGATGGCGACCGGCTGCTTCCAGATCCGATGCATCGCGCGGTACACGATGCCGAAGCCCCCCTCACCGACCACCCTTTCGATGTCGTACTTGTCGCCGATCGTCGTCCCGACGATGCCGAGCGGGTCGTGCTGCTCCATACGCTACGAATCCTTCCCACCCTTACAATACGTGAGCGTGCGCCGTCGGGTTCGACCGAATTGCTACCCGGTGTCGCTACCGTACATGCTTTCCGCGATCTTGAAGGCGGCCCCCTCGAGACGCTGGTACGCCTCTCGGACCGCCGTCAGGTCGCCTCCCCGCTGCAAAAGCTCGCGCAAGGCGACGACCTGGGTTCGAATGTCTTCCAGAACGGCTGCGTCGAGCAGGTCTGCGTATCCCTCGAGCGCCTGCTCCGTTGTGTAAACGAGGGTTTCCGCTTGGTTTTTCAGCTCGGCGAACTCGCGCCGCAGCGCATCGCTCACCTGGAATTGGTTCGCTTCGTCGACGAGACGGTCGATGTCTTCCGGGGAGAGCCCGCTCGTCGCCGTGATGCGTACATTCTGCTGGCGGCCGGTTCCCAGGTCTTTGGCTTCGACGCTGAGAATGCCGTTGCCATCGACGCGAAACGTCACCTGAATCTTGGGAATGCCGCGCGGCGCCGGCGGAAGGCCGGTGAGCTCGAAACGGGCGAGGCTGCGGTTGTCGGCGCTCATCTCCCGCTCGCCCTGAAGGACGTGAATGGGAACGAACGATTGATTGTCGACGCTGGTCGTGAAGACCTCGCTCCGCTCGGTCGGAATCGTCGTGTTGCGGGAGATGAGCTTGGTGAACACGCCGCCGCCCGTCTCGACGCCGATCGAGAGCGGCGTCACGTCGAGCAAAAGCACCTCGTCGACCTGTCCGGTGAGTGCGGCGCCCTGAATCGCAGCGCCGACCGCGACCACTTCGTCGGGGTTGACGCCTTTGTGTGGGTCGCGCGAAAAAAATTCCTTCACCGCGCTTTGCACCGCGGGCATGCGGGTCATCCCGCCCACCAGGATTACCTGGCCGATGTCTTTGGCCGCGAGGCGAGCGTCGTCGAGTGTGCGCTGACAAGCCTCGACGGTCCGGGTGACGAGATCCGCGGTGAGAAGCTCGAGCTCGCTGCGCTTCATCGTTCGCTCGAGGTGCACCGGACCCGATCGCCGCGCGGCGATGAACGGCAGATTGATCTGCGTCTCGATCGAGCTCGACAGCTCGTGTTTCGCCTTCTCCGCAGCTTCGCGAAGACGCTGCAGCGCCATGCGGTCCTTGCGAAGGTCGACGCCCGTTTCGGCCAAGAACTCTTTGGCCAAGAGCTCGATGATCCGAAGATCGAAATCTTCGCCGCCGAGGTGGGTGTCGCCGCCGGTGGCTCGGACATTGAAAACGCCGCCGGCGAGCTCGAGGATCGAGATGTCGAACGTGCCGCCACCCAAATCGAACACCGCGATGCGTTCTTTTCCCTTTTTCTCGAGACCATAGGCGAGCGCGGCGGCGGTCGGTTCGTTCAGGATGCGACGGACGGATAGTCCGGCGATGCGCCCGGCGTCTTTGGTCGCCTGCCTCTGGGCGTCGTCGAAATAGGCGGGAACGGTGACGATCGCCTCGGTCACCGGTTCGCCCAGAAACGACTCGGCGACCTCCCGCATCTTGGCGAGGACGATGGCCGAGATTTCCGGCGGCGACATGTCGCGGCCCTGGACGCGCACCCACGCGTCGCCATTGGGCGAGGGGACGATGCGGTAGGGTGCGAGCTCGATCTGTGTCTTCACGTCACTCGAGTCGAACTTGCGCCCCATCAGCCTCTTGACCGCGAACACGGTGTCTTGAGGATTGGTGACGGCTTGCCGCTTGGCGACTTGACCGACGAGCCGCTCGCCGTTGGACGCGAAGCCCACAACGGAGGGGGTGGTGCGCGCCCCCTCGCTGTTCGGAATGACCTTGAGGTCCGGCGACGCCCCCGCGTGCGGGACGTCGACGATCGCTACACACGAATTCGTCGTCCCCAGGTCAATCCCGATGATCCTCCCCATGGGTGCTGGAACTAGAATAGCCTAGTTTGGTTCGCGCTTCTCGCCTTCGCCGTTCTTGCGCGGTGGTTTGGCGACCACGACCATGGCCGCGCGAACGAGCCGATCGCCCATGGCGTAGCCAGGCTGCACTTCGGCGACCACCGTTCCGGCGGGGTGCTCGTCGGTTTCGATTTGCTGAATCGCTTCGTGCTGGGCGGGGTCGAACGGCGCGCCGACGGCGGCGATACGCTTGATGCCGACACGACCCAACGTGTCGGCGAACTGCTTCAAAACTATGGCTACGCCATCGGCGACGGCCTTGGGGTCGCTGGCTTGACCGGCGTGGACGACGGCTCGTTCGAGGTTGTCGAACACCGGCAAAAGCTCGCGCAAGAGCTCTTCGCGACCGCGCTTTTGCGCGTCGTCGAGCTCGCGTCGCGTGCGCTTTCGAAAATTGTCGTAATCCGCGGCCGTCCGGAGCAGCTGATCGCGGACGCGCTCGATTTCGGCGCGCGCCTCTTCCAGAGGATTGCGCGTCTTTTCCGCGTCCGGCTGATCGGCGGCCGGCGCCGTCTCCTCGCCCTCACCCTCGCTGTCCACGCTGCTCTCGGCTTCGTCGTTCGTGCTCATCGGTGGCACGCACTATAACCATGCGCATCTGATACGCAAATCAGGCCTGAACTATGCAACTTCGTCTGTTCGATGGGCGGCGCGCTCGTCAATCAGCGCCGTCAGCGCGGCGATATCGAATGGCTTGTCGATACAGGGGTTCGGCACCCGCCCGAGAAACGCGCTGATCTTCGCGGAAAAGACCCCTCCGGTCATGAACACGAAACGATCCAAGACTGCAGGAGCAACGACCGCAACGATCTCGTAAAGATCGATCCCGCTCATCTCGGGCATCTTGAGGTCGCAAAGAACCACGTCGAAGGCACCGTCCGTCGTGAGGCGTTCGAGCGCGGCCTTGCCGCTGGTCACCGGCACCACTTCGTGACGAGGTTCGAGCAAGAGGCGCAGCGTGGTGCCGATCTGAGGCTCGTCGTCCACGACGAGCACCCTTCCCCTGCGCACCTGCGACGGGTGCGTTTGCGATGCGGGAAACTCCCCGCTTTCCGCGCGAGGTGAAGAGAATGGGTCGTGGTGCTCCGCTTCCGGTGAGCTCATGGTGCCGTCGAAACCCTCCCCGAGCGCAGAGCGGCTGTCAAGCCGCGAGATCGCTCAGCTCGGATCAGATTCTTGGCGAACCACTACCCCATTGATCCCGAGACGAACGGCTGACACCGGCACGCGGCGGTGCTAGCCCGTACGCGTGGTGAACGAGGCTTTCCCGTCGACTTTGCAGAGCGGAGCTCCTGCCGAACTGAACGAGCCTCAGGCGCGCGCGGTGGCCACCACCGAGGGTCCCCTTCTCGTTTTTGCCGGGGCAGGCAGCGGCAAAACGCGCGTCATCACGTACCGTGTGGCTCACCTGGTGGCCACCCATCGCGTTCCGCCCTACCGCATTCTCTCGGTCACGTTCACCAACAAGGCAGCCGGCGAGATGCGCTCCCGGCTCGACCGGCTGGTCGGTCCCGAGGTGACCCGCGATTTGTGGGTGGGAACGTTCCACGCGACCTGCGCCAAGCTCCTCCGGCGGTTTCATCGAGCGGCCGGGCTCGACCGCAACTTCGTGATCTACGACGACGGCGACCAGCGCGCGGTGGTGGCCCGCGTGCTGAAAGAAATGAAGCTCGATGAGCGGCGCTATCCCGTCCGCATGGTGCTCTCGCGCATCCACCGGGAAAAGCAGGAAGGGCGCTCGCCCGAGCAGATGCACCGTCGCGACTGGGCCGATGATCAGGTGGTGAAGATCTACCAGCGTTACGAGGAGCACCTCGACGCTGCCAGTGCGGTCGACTTCGAAGATCTCATTCTGCGTGCGACCCGCCTGGCCGAATCGGACTTGCCCGAGGGGCAAGAGCTCCGGCACCGGTTCCGTTACGTGCTGGTCGACGAGTTTCAAGACACCAACCAAATCCAGTACCGGCTCGTTCGCCAGCTCGTGCGAAACCATCACAACCTTTGCGTGGTCGGCGACGACGATCAGAGCATCTATCGCTGGCGCGGCGCCGACGTCCGTAACATCCGCGGGTTCCGCAACGATTTCCCGGAAGCGGAAGTGGTCAAGCTCGAGCAAAACTACCGTTCGAGCGCGCGTATCGTTCGCGCTGCTCTCGCCGTCATCAAGCCGGCCCGAGAGCGCGAGCCGAAGGAGCTGTGGACCGCGAATCACGACGGCGAGAAGGTCAGCTTGGTCGCCACCTCCGACGAACGCGACGAAGCCGCGTACGTCGTTTCCCGCATTCGCGATCTGGTTCGCCAAGGCGTCTCGCTGCAGGACATCGCGGTATTTTACCGCGTGCATGCGCAGTCGCGGGTGCTCGAAGAAGTGATGCGCGTCGAGAACATCCCCTACCAGATCGTAGGCGGAACGAAATTCTTCGAGCGCGCCGAGATCAAAGACCTGCTCTCGTACTTGCGGGTCCTCGTCAACCCCCGCTCCGACGTCGACTTGCTCCGTATCATCAACGTACCGGCGCGCGGGATCGGCACCACCACCACCGACAGGTTGGTGGCGCTGGCAGACGAGAAGAAAACGAGCGTCTACGGAGCGCTCGACGCTGCGCTCCTAGCCCCCGACATCGGCGCCGCTGCCAGAAAGAAGTTGGCGTCGTTTCGAGCACTGCTCGCCAGTCTTACCGAGAAGGTCCAGACCGATAGCCCGAGCGAAGCGGCCAACTCGGTGCTCGAACAGACCGGCTACCGCAAGGGACTCGAAAACGAAGACACCGCCGAGTCCGACGCGCGGCTCGGAAACCTGGCCGAGCTGGTGGGCTCGATCATGGAGTACGAAATCGAAGCGCAGGCGGCGGGCGAGAAGCCGACGCTCTCCGGCTACCTCGAACGGGTCACGCTCGCCTCCGAAGTCGACCAGATGAAGGACGTGCCACGCCTGGTTTTGATGACCGTGCACGGCGCCAAGGGCCTCGAGTTTCGCGCGGTGTTCTTGACGGGCATGGAAGACGAGGTTTTTCCGTACAAAGGCATCGCTCCCGGCGAAGAAGAGGAGCTCGAAGAGGAGCGTCGGCTCGCCTACGTGGCGCTCACGCGCGCGCGCGAACATCTCGTCGTGACCCACGCCGCGGTGCGAACGCTCTACGGCCAGCAGCGCTACAACCGCCCGAGCCGGTTCTTGCTGCACCTTCCGCCGCAAGACGTCGAACCGATCATGACCCGCCCGCCGCCCCCACGCTTCATCGACCGCGCCGGCTGGCCATCCACCCGGGACAACGGCTCACCGTGGCGTCATCCGATGTCCGGCGTCGGCCAGAACGACGCGGCGAGACCCGGCGAGCGCTACGTCGACAAGGAAGTGTTCGACGACGTCTCCCCCGATCTCTCGGCGACGGAAGGACTCGAAAAAGGATCGCGCGTGCGGCACGCGCGCTTCGGCGAAGGCGAAGTGCTCAGCGTCGAACGTGCCCACGAGCTCATGGTGGTGGCCTTCTTTCCCGGCTGGGGGAAAAAGAAAATCCTCGCGAGGTTCTTGCAACAAGCTTGAGCCGCCTCGAGGAGAATCGTCACCCCGCCTTGAGGAAAGGTGCCCACTCCTTGAACAGCTCGCGGGCTTCGAGCAGGATCTGTGCGGTCGTGGTCCAGCGAGGGCGCACCGGCGAACGCAGCAGGCGCATGCCCGCTTCGTCCGGCGTTCTCCAGCCTTTGCGTAGGTTGCAAATGCGGCACGCGGTGACGAGGTTTTCCCAGCTATCCATCCCGCCGCGAGAGCGAGGCACGATGTGGTCGATGTTGAGCTCGCGAAGAGGAGGCCGCTTGGCGCAGTATTGGCACTGGTGGCCGTCGCGCAGCATGAGGTTGCGGCGCGTCAGCCGCACGGTGGGACGCGGAGAACGCTCGTAGCGGTGCAGGTGCACGACTCTCGGGACACGCAGGGCACCTCCGACGATGGGCAGCGCATCGTCCCCGTCACGAACGGGCACCAGGCGCCAAGCCGAAAAGTCGTACGCCTCCCCCTCCTCGTCGACCGCCATCGCCGCCCCTCCGTAGAGAAGGACGAACGCCCGCCGGGCTGTCGTGAGCTGGACGGGCTGAAAATAGCGGTTTAGCACCAAAACTCGCGTAGTAAGGACGTCCGTCAAATGGCACCTCGAGCGGAGTGGAAGAGAAAGCAGCTGCCGACGCGTCGCCTTGGGCCCACGAGCTAACCTTAGCATGGCAATTTAGGGCTTGCGCCGCGCGAGGTCCAGCGCAACCAAGCCGTCCTGCCCCGAAGGTCGATCATGCCGGATCCCCCCACGAACGCCGAACCTGCCACCGGAAGTCCATGGGATCTGCCGCTCGCCGAGGCGCCGCTGGCCTTCGTGGATTTGGAGATGACCGGCCTCGACCCGCGCAGCGATCGCGTGATCGAGATCTGCGTCGTTCGGCGGCGCGGCGCGGGCATCGAAGAGTCGCTCGAAACGCTGGTGAACCCAGGCCCCCACGCCCAATTTCAGACGGACGTCCACGGGCTCAGCCCCGCGCTGCTGGTGACGGCTCCCGCTTTCGCCGAGGTCGCCGACCGTGTGCTCGCCCTGCTCGCGGGGGCGGTGCTCATCGCGCACGGCGCGTGGTGGGACGTCACCTTCCTCGAGGCAGAGTTTGCTCGTTTGGGTAGGCCCGTTCGGTTTCCGTCCTATCTCGATACGCTCATCCTGGCACGCCGCGCGCTGCGCGCCGACAGCCACTCGCTCGAGGCGCTCGCGCAAAGACTCGGCATCGCCAGGCTCGCGGCGCATCGTGCCGGCGACGACGTTCGAGTGCTTTGCGACCTGTTCGACAAGCTCGTGATCGAGCTCGCGCCGCAGTCGGCGCGCGATCTTTGGCATGTGCGGGTGGCGCAGCGCCACGCTCGACCGGAAATCGTCGAGCGGTGCCTGGCGTTGGCAGGCACCCAGGAGATCGCCTGGATCACCTATCGCCCGAGCCACCGAGAGCCTCGATCTTTCGAGGCGATCATCACTCAAGTGCGAACGGACCTCGACCCCCCGCGAGTGTTGGGCTATTCCCTGCCCGGCCGGGGTCGCTTCGACCTCCGAGCCGATCGCGTTCTGGCGATCGCCCTACCCCCTGCAAAGGCCGAGTCCACTCCACCTTGAGCCCCTCGTTCACCTCCTCTTTTCGCGTCGTCGCAGGCGCGGCGCTCCTCGTTGGCGCCGCGGGGTGTCCTTCCGCCCGCGGCCCGGGCGGCATCGATCGTTCACCGGTCACCCAAAAGTGGCTCGATCGCGCCCGCGCGAGCTACGCCGGCGTGGATCTCGACGACGCGTCGGACGCGATCAAGAGCGCCTTGCAATCGGCCCCACGCGACCCCGAAGTGCGAACGTGGGGGGGAAGGGTGTCGCTGGCTCGACTCGAATACGCCGAGACCGTGCGAATTCTCGAGGGCCTCAATACGAGTGATGCCCGCGGCCTGCGCGGCCGCGCGCAGTGGTACGCCGGCCACGTGGACCGCGCGGCCGACGAGCTCGAAGCGATGCTGCAGGACCCCGAAGTGCACGACAACTGGGCCAAGGCCATCGCGAAGCTCGCCCGCCGTGGCGCGGGCCGCAAACCTTTCCAGCTCAACGGTGGTCTGCTCGCCGTCAGCGAGATGCCGCGCATCCCGAACAGCACTTCGTTTCTCGTTCCATTGGAGATCGATGGTGACCCCGCGCTCGCCATGATCGCCACCGGCACGGCGGAGGTGACGCTCGACAGCACGACGCGCAAAGAACCTTCATGGGTCTCGCTGCGTTTCGGCGGCCGCATCGAAGTACGAGACGTGCCGGCCATGGTCCAGGATTTGTCGGGAATCTCGCGGCAGATGAACGTCCCGGTGAAGGCCCTTCTCGGCGTGAATCTTTTGCGGCACCTGAACGCGACGTTCGATTACATCGGCGGACAGTTCATCGTCCGGACCTTCGTCCCGCCGATTCCCCCGAGCGCCACGCGCATCCCCATCGCGTACGTCAAAGGGGGCGGGATGCTGATGCGCAGCGCGCTCTCCGCCGACAAGGGGGCCCCGTCCGCTTCGCTTCTGCTCGACAGCTCGATGTCATTTCCTCTCGCCCTCGATCAAGACGGCTGGAAGAAGGCGGGAACCGACGTGGCCAAACTCACGCCGATCCCCCAGGACCCCAAGCTCAGGCAGGGCGTGGTGCCGCTCGTCCGGCTGGGCGCGTTCGACATTCCTCAAGTGCCCGCGGTGTACGGGACTCCGATCGCCGAAGTCGAAAAGGGAGTGGAAATCGACATCGATGGCATCATCGGCTCCGGGCTTTTGGCCGCCTTCCGAGTGACGCTCACCGATGGCGGCCGGGCGATGTGGCTCGAAGACATACCGGTCATGGAGAAGACTGCACCCCCTTCGCAGGCACCACCGGCCACGACGCCGCCCCCCGCACCGACGACGCCCAAGAAGGGCACTCCGCCCGCCAAGCCGAAGAGCGAAAAGAAAGCTTCCGAGACGCCGGCGGTTGCCCAATGACGGAACCCGGCGCCATAGGGCTCGCCGTCTACGCGGGAAGCTTCGACCCGGTGACCAACGGGCACATCGATCTCATCGACCGCGCCTCCAAGCTCTTTCAGGCGGTGGTGGTCGCGCTCGGCGTGCACCCCACCCGCGCCCCTCTTTTCACCATGGAGGAGCGCCTGGCGCTTCTCACCGAAGTGGCGCGTCCCTTTACCAACGTCGAAATCCGGTCGTTCGATGGTCTGCTCATCGACTTTTGTCATTCCATCGGCGCACGGGTCATCGTCCGCGGGCTGCGCGCCGCCACCGACTTCGAATACGAGCTCCAAATCGCGCACGCCAACGCCGATCTCATGCCCGAGATCGACACGATCTTCTTGCCGACGCGCACCAATTACGGGTTCGTCTCGGCGTCGTTGGTGCGCGACATCGCCATCCACGGCGGCGATGTCTCCCGTTACGCACCTCCCGCCGTCCTCCAAGCGCTCGCGACGAAATACAAAAAGCAGCGCAAATAGCGCCGAGTAACAAAATCGCAGGCGGGCCGAAGGCCGCGCCGAGTAACAAAATCAGTCGACCATCATCGGCGTCGGCATGAACAGGAGCACGAAGAGCAGGAGCGTGCCGATGGCGATCGCGCGGCGACCCGGGGAGAGCTCCCCCGGTTCGGTAGGAGGATGGCCGCCGCCGGACATCCGCTCGAGTAACGACAGCACCAAAAACCAGCCGAGCCAGGGTGTCGACGCCGTGATCGCCGTCGACAACAGTTCTCCGGAGAAGCCGCTCTGGAAGCCGGGGGCGATCCGCCAGACGAAGTTGATCGGAACGAGCAGAAGAAGCGACCACCGGATGATTTTCGAGTAGTGATTCTGTCGCGAACCGAACAGCGCATAGGCGACGTGCCCGCCGTCCAGCTGGCCAACGGGAAGTAAGTTGAGCATCGTGACGAAGAGACCCGTCCAGCCGGCGAACGCGACCGGGTTGAGATAGACGTCCCACCCTTCGGGGATGGACCCGACGGCGATGTATTTCATGAGCCAGTAAATCAGGCTGTTTCCTTCTTGCGAATGCGCGGCGCCGTGGGTGAGCGGATGCACCTCGGAGTGGGCGAGACCGTAAAGGAGCACGGGAATCGCCACCAGCATGCCGGCCAGAGGTCCGGAGGCGCCGATATCGAGCAGCGCGTTCTTGGACTTGATTCGATCCTTCATCAGGATGACGGCGCCCATCGTGCCGAAGGGGGTGATGACCGGCAGAGGAATGAACAAGGGAAGCGACGCATTGACCCGGTGGTAGCGGGCAAATGCGAAGTGCGCGAACTCGTGCGTGAGCAGGATGGCCAGCAGCGACACTGCGTAGGAGACGCCGTTCACGAGGCGAACCGGTTGATCGGGCTCCGTGTAGCCGTGGGCCGCCGTGTAGAGGATGCTGGCCACGGTCGTGACGAACAGCACCGCCGGAAGCCTCCACCGAATCGGCGCGAGGGGCGGGTCGACAGCGGCCAACTTGGCGCGCTCGCTATCGGAGACTCTCGCGAAGGGATCGGGCGAGCCGATCGAGCTGGACGGTAAGGTTGGCATCTAGGGTTCCGAGGTCCGTATCGACGAGAAGACTTCCGCGGGAGCGGTCAGAGTCAGCATGGATCTGGATCGCCGCACTCTCAAGGCCGAGCGAGGCGATCTCCCGCTTTAGGGCTTCGGCGTCGGCGGGATGGGCGCGCAGCACCACGCGGCTCGCCTGACGCGCGAAGGCCAGGGTTTGTCGAGCCAAGGCCACGACCTGAGCCGGCGCCAGCGCAAGTGCTTCGCCGAGCAAGCGCTCGGCCATGGCGCGGGCCAGCTCGATGGCTCGATCGAGATCGCGCTCGTCGCGCCGCTCTTCTTCGGTGCGAAGCTTGACCCAAGCGGCGGCAAGCTCGGCGGCCGCGGCTTTCTGCCCCTCTTCGCGAGCTTGCTCTCGCAGCAAGCTCGCCTGGTTTTCCGCCTCGGCAATGATCGCCCGCGCGCGGCGCTCGGCGACCGCGAGCTTTTCCCCCGCCTCGGCCTGTGCCTCCACCACGACGCGTTTCACCAGTTGCCCGGCGTGTGTCTCCGAACTCCAGAGCCCCACGACGTCGCCGACGAAACTCGTGCTCGCCTTCAATATACGCCCGCGGGGCAATGTCACAGTATCGCTCCCTGATCCAGCGCGAGAGCGATGCGTGCCAGTTCGCGAGCCAGCGCGACGGCGCGCGTTTGGCGGTCGGGATCGGCGAGCGTTCGCGCGAAGGCCGACGCTTGCGCGCCGAGTGCGGGTGCGGTCAGAGCATCTCCGCGTTCGCCCAACAGGTAGAGCGTCGCGACGAGCGCGCGCTCCCGGCGATCTCGCTCGATATCCATGCCGGTCAACGCTCTACCACGAGGGCGACGGCTTCGCCCCCGCCGATGCACAGCGTGGCGAGACCGCGCTTCGCGTTCTTTTCCGCCATCGAATAGAGGAGGGTCGTCAGGATTCGGGCCCCGCTCGCACCGATGGGATGCCCCAGCGCGACCGCGCCGCCGCGCACGTTGACGGTGGCCGGGTCGAGGCTGCACTTTTGGGTGCACGCCAGCGCGACGACCGCAAACGCCTCGTTGATCTCG
>DASWDH010000429.1:0-2619 GCA_036395495.1 Polyangiaceae bacterium | reverse complement strand
CTACTCGGGCAGGCCGCCGCTTTCGTTTGCCTGTGTCCCACGACCGAACGCGATCTCGGCGATGGCCTGCCGGACGTCGGCGCCTTGATCGAGGCGCGCGTGCCGATCTGTCTCGGCGTAGACGGATATGCCTTGTGCGATCCGTTCGAAGAAATGCGCGGCGTCGAGCTCGGCGAGCGTTTGCGAACCGGCAAGCGCTTCGCTACCTGGCCAGCGCCCGCCGAGCATTTGTGGCGTGCGGCGAGCGAGGTGGGAGCACGTGCCCTCGGTTTTGGCGACGCCGGTGGATACCTGCAAATCCGAGCCGACGCGCCGGCGCTCCAACTCGTGGACGAGGACCATTGGCTCGATGCCCTCGTATTCTCGGGATCGGCCCAGCTCGTCGAGCGGGTAGTACGAACGTGGTAAGAGGGGATGTTCGACGCGCGCGGACGTGTTAAATGCCTGCCGTGACCTGGAAACTGCCGTCTCGCGCCGTCGCGTTGCTTGCCTTCCTCTTGTTGGCCCTCGCGTCGCCGGCCCGCGCCACCGTTGCCGAGCGGGTGGTGGCCGTGGTGGGCGAACATGCCATTCTTCTCAGTGACATTCGCCAGAGGGCGCGTCCGTTTCTTCTGCAAATTCAGCAGAAGGTGCCGTCGGGCGCCCAGCAAGCGGCAGCCGAATCGGAGCTGTACAAGCAGCTGCTGCAGCGCATGGTCGACGAGCGCGTGGAGCAGCAAGCGGCCGACAAGGCTCACCTCACGGTGACCACCGACGAGATCGACAACGGCCTTCGCAACGTCGCGAGCCAGCAAGGTCTCACGGTGGAACAGCTGGTCGAAGAGGCCCTGAAGACCGGGCTCACCGTCCAGGAGTATCGCGACGAAGTCAGACGCCAAATCCTCGAGGGCAAGCTGCTGCAGCTGCGGGTGCGTACCCGCGTTCGGGTCACCGAGGATGACATCAAGGCCACCTACGCACGTCTCCTTCAGGCCGAGCGCGGGAGGCTCGGCTATCGATTGGCGTGGATCGTTCTGCACATCCCCGCCGGCTCGTCCCAGTCGGCGCGGTTGGATCGCGAGGATCTTGCCGAACGCATCGTCGCCACGGCGCGCGCTGGGGTGGATGCGCAGGGAAACCGAATCGAGTTTGCCGCGCTCGCCCGCAGTTTCTCCGACGATTCCCCGACGCGTCCCAAGGGGGGTGACCTCGGCGACCACAAGCCGGGTGATTTCGCCCAACCGATCGAAGACGAAGCGCAGAAGCTCGAGGTCGGCGGGGTGTCTCCCCCCTTCAAGTTCAAGAACGACATCGTCATCATCAAGGTCGTCTCGCGCGATCGCTCCCAGCTCCCCCAAGTCGAGGATTTGCGTGACGAGCTGCTCCAGCGGACGTATTCGGAGCAAATGGACAAAGCTCGCCGGCAGTGGATCGAGGAGATGCGTCACGGGACGCATATCGACTTCCGCTTGTGACTGCCAATTTGTCACAAGCCCTCTCCGAGGCCTCGCCGTATCTGCCAACCTGGCGGTCATCGACCCATGAGCGAGAAAAACGGCTGTGAGTTGCAGTGTGGCACATCCTGTGCTGTCAACGGGGCAATGGCGAATCGCCTGCGTGGGTCCTTTCTTCGTCGTATTCGAGTGCCTTCTGCGGCCATCGCGATCGTGATCGTCGGCCTTTTCACGACGCGCGCCGCGCGCGCGCGCGAGACCGAGGATTACACCGGTTGGCGGCGCTCCGAGCGACCGTTCGAAAGCCCGCAACGCTTCGCGCTCGAGCTTCGTTTCGGCCCTTATCGTCCGCGCATCGACGAGCAGTGGCCGGCCGAGAGGCCGTACTACAACGCATTCGGCGACGACGATCGGCTTTTCATCGGCCTCGAATTCGACTGGCAGCTCTTCCGGATCCCCAAGGTCGGCACGATTGGGCCGGGGCTCGGTTGGCAATACACGCACATGAGCGCCAGGGCGAAGCTCCCGTCGGGTGAGGATTCCGCCGAAGATACGAATCTCAGCATCATGCCGATGTATGCCGTCGGCGTGCTCCGGGTCGATGTTCTCGCTCGCGAAACGGCCATCCCCCTCGTCGGCTACGGAAAGGCCGGCTTGGGATACGGTCTCTGGTGGACCAGCAACGACATCGCAACCCAGGGCAAGGGGCACACCTGGGGCACACATTTCGCCCTCGGTGGCATGCTGCTGCTCGATGCGTTCGATCAACACGCGGCGGTGCAGCTCGACAACGAGTGGGGGATCAACAACACGTACTTCTACTTCGAGTGGATGTTCGCGAATCTCGACGGATTCGGCCGCACGTCCGACGCTTCGGTGCTGGCCATCGGTACGAGCACGTGGGTGATCGGCCTGGCTCTCGAGCTGTGATGAGTTCCCATGACGTCGGTGGTGATGGGGGCACGCCCGGCGCGCAACCGGAGCGGCCGCCCGCTCCCTCGACGGATGAACCGGAATTGCGGCGGCCGCTGACGATCGACGATGTGCCCCGCCTCGGCTCGGGCACCGGTGTTGCCGTAGGCTGCGCGGTGGTCGTGGTCGCCGCGGTCCTGCTCTTCTGGCTCGTTCGCGGCTGGCTGATGCGCGCGAACTAGCATGACTGCCGCAGTCTTGGCATCGGCAGATC
>DASWDH010000428.1:0-6042 GCA_036395495.1 Polyangiaceae bacterium | reverse complement strand
ATCGCGTCAAGCTCGACCTCGATGTTCCGGTTTTTCACGCCGATCTGCCGGAATCTTCTTCGCGCGACGTCCAGGGGCTGGCCACCCATCCCGAGGTCAAGGTCGGCGTCCGCGGCCGGGAGGGAGAGCTTTCCCCAGTGCTGATCGGCGCACCCGAGCGCAAACGTGAAGGGGAAGCCCTCGCTTGGCACGTGACCTTCTATCTCGGCGAAGACGTCCGGATACGTCGCGGATCGACGATGGAGATCGTGCTCGGTGGTCGGCCCGTCGTCGATCTCACCGACGAAGCCCACGTATCGGGCTCCGTCGATTTTCGCAGCGGCACCGTCGAGGTCTTCGGCAAGGAATTCGAGATCGAGCACGGCTTCGCCAAGTTCGAAGGCGACGAGCCGGGCAATCCTTATGTGTCGGTCACCGCCCGCTGGGACGCGCCCGATGGCACCCGAATTTTCGCCGACTTCGTGGGGCCGCTCCGCACGGGGGTTCTGAACTTTCGTTCTCAACCCGCTCTTCCGCAGGGGCAGATCATGGCCGCCCTGCTCGGCGGCGGAACGGGAGAGCGGCTCCAGGGTGCCCCTTCCGGTCCGCAACTACGCGACAGCCGAAGCGAGACGGCGGGCGTGGTCGTCGCGGGAAGCGCGATCACCATGAACGTGAATCGCGTCATCTCCCACGTGACTCCGCTCGATATCACCACCCGCGTCACGCACGACGCCCAGAGCCCCACCCCCGAGGTCGAAATCCGCCTGGCCCCCAAAGTGACGGCGGAGATCAGCTATCGCACGCGCACCCCCATGCCCGGAGAGCAGACCGACCGGGTACTGCTCACGCTCGACTGGCGATTCCGTCGTAACTGGTCCATCGCAACGACGGTCGGCACGCGGGGAAGCTCCGTGCTCGACCTCATCTGGAAGTACCGGTACTAAGAGCTTGTTTCTACCACCGTGATCAGGCCCTGCGCCTCTTGGCCGGCCGCCGTTCGTGGGTGGCCGTCCCACCCCGCCTTCCGCCCACCCCCCGACTCAAACATTGCGGAAAGCTTCTAGATCGACGACCCTGAGCTCGGGCCCTCTTCGAGCCATCATGATGGAGAAGGCCACCGATCGATGTCCGAAGCCACGAGGAGCAGTACCCCCCCGATCAGTCAGGGATCGGTCATCAACGACCGATACGAGATTCGCCAGAGCCTCGGAAAGGGCGGGATGGGGGAGGTGTTTCTTGCGTTCGATCGGAGCACGCAACAACCGGTCGCTCTGAAAATCGTCCGGGAAGAGGCACGGATGCCCGGGGACGACGAGGCGATGCGCCAGGAGCTTCTCCACGCGCGGTCGGTCAGCCATCCGAACGTGTGCCGTGTCCACGACCTGGCGCCGAGCACGTTCGGCCCCATTCTGGTGATGGAGCACATCGCCGGGCAGACCCTGCATACGCATATCCGGCGCCGCAAGGCGCAAGGCGGCTACAAGCAAGACGAGTTTCGCAAGGTGGCCAGCGAGGTTTGCGCCGGTCTAGCGGCGATTCACGCGCAGGGATTGGTGCACGGCGATCTGAAACCCGGCAACGTGATGGTGACCGACGACAAGGCGGTCATTCTGGACTTCGGATTCGCGCAAGAACGCGCTCGCGTGTCCTCGCGCCGGCCCGGCGCGCCTCCCGACGGCGGAACGCCGAACTACATGTCGCCCGAGCGCCTGCGATCGGGCGGCGCGAGCCCAGAAGACGACGTGTATGCGCTCGGGCTCACGCTCTGGGAGATGTGGACCTGCCGGGTGCCCGAGCCGGGTTCCAAGCCGCGGTCCAAGCCGATGAAGTCGCAGATCATGTTCGACGTTCCGAGCGGCTTGTCGATCGACGAGGTGAAGCAGGTCTATCGCTGCCTCAGCGAAGACGCGGCGATGCGCCCGATGGCGCGGCACCTTCGATTCTTCAACCCGACCACCTTGACCACCAGCCCCATCCAAGTGCCGCGCGACCGGCTCGATCCGGGTCCGCCGCTGGGGCGCTCGGCGGCACAACAGTTTGCACCCGGCGCGCAGGCGCTTTTGGTGACCTACGCGACCAATGCGGCCGAAACGGTGGGGCAGCTGTTCCCCCTGATGCAACCGACGATGCAGTTCGGCCGGAGAGGCGACCAGGACATCCTCGTTCCCGAAGCCACCGTTTCGGGAGCCCACGCCATGCTGCGCTGGCAGGCGGGCTCGTGGATCGTGGAGGATCGCGGAAGCACGAACGGTACCTACGCCGATCACAGCTACGAGCGCAAAGGGCAAGTCGCCCTCATGCACGGCGGAGAAGTTCAAACCGGCGAGCTTCGACTCAAGCTGGTGAGCTTTCAACCCGAGTCCTTGCACCATCTGCGGGCCAAAAGCTTTCTATCCAGGCGCGACGGCCTGACCGGCTTGCTCTCGCGCACCTACCTCTTGCGCAGCTTGGATGACGAGGCGTCGTTCGCCGATTGGTCGGAAGCCACCATGACCGTTGCCCGTTACGAATTGCGCGGTCCCAACCGCCTGGTCTCGGAACGCCCCACGATTCTGGAGATGTTGGCCCTTCGTAGGGCTGCGCAGCGGGTCGTCGAGCTCACGGAGATGCTGCTGCTTTCGCTTTCGCCGGTGGTGGCGGGGCGCACGGGGCCCCTGCGCTTCGCGGTGGCCATGGTGGGTCCTTCGCTCGAAGAAGCGCGACAGGTCGTCGAGCAAGTGGCCGCGCAGGTTGCTGGGATGCTGCCCGAATCCATCGAGCTCGGCGTGACCCTGGTGAAGGCCGAGCCCAAGCGGCCGGGACGCACGTTGATCGATTGAGGTCTTCGTGCCCACGATTCCTCCGTCCGATCCGACGCCCGTTCGCTACTTGGGCGGTGGCGGTCCCCGCCCCGTTCGCAGTCCTCTCATCGTCGGATTGATTGCGCTGCTGGTGCTGGTGGCGCTTCCCATCTACCTTTGGCGCCGCCCGAAACCGGTCCCGCCGCCGGAAATCGATGCCGGCTCGCGCTCGGAGATCGGCGACGCCGCGGGTCCCGACGCCGCGGGACCGATCGCTGCGCCGATCGATGCAGGAGTGAGCAAGAGGGTGATGCTCGCGGAGCCCAAGATCAACCGCTGCGTGCCGAAAGGGGGCGGTCGGGTGACCAGCGAGCGCTGTGACCATTTGACGTCCCTCGAAGACGCGCTCGCGCGTTCCATCCGCGAGAACGTGGCATGCGCCCCCCCGATGCCGAGCGCCTACACCGTCAGCTTCGTCCTGACGGTCGACTTCGATCGCAAGAAGCTGCACCTATGGGCCGGCCGCAGCGGCTCGCTCAAGAAACGAAACGCGGTGGATCTCATCCGCTGCGTAGAACACGCCATTACCCCACCCGATTTCAGCATCCTCGCCCACCAGTACGCGAAGTACGAGATCAACGTGATCGCTGCCTATCCGGCGAGCAGCCCGTGAAACACCACCGCCCGGATCACGGTTTCTCGCCCCAACGCGGGTCCCCCTCGACGAGCCAGCTCCACGCGTGGGCGACCTCTTCGGCGACCAGGCCATCGTAGGTGTGACCTACTTCGCCACCGTAGACGGTGCGTACCGCGAGACCGGCCCGCTCGAGAACTCTCGTCGGTATCGCTGCGGCGCCTTTGCAAGTCTTCTGGCCGCACGCGAACAGGATTCGCTTTCCGCCGGCTGCGGCAAAAGACTTTGCCCTCGCCGCCGGCCATGAGTAGCCCCCCTCGATGAGAACCGCGCGAGGAAAGCGCTCGGCATCGGTCGACACGATGCCCGCGCCGTGGATCGCGCCGAGCGAGAATCCCACATAGAGGATCGGCCCCGCGGCCACGTAATCCCCGTAGCGTTCCTTCACGGCGGCGAGCGCAGCGTCGATCTCCTTTCGGACATCCGCCCCCTTGCCGTACGTCCAGCGGTCGAGCGAACGCGGGGCGTCCTGCCGAGGTACGCCGCGCGGACAGACGACGAACGGATAGCCCTTGGTGACGCCCCGCCACACCTCGCACTGCCACTCCGGTCGATCGTAATTGCCGTGCAGCGCGAGAACGACCGGCCGACTCTCGACGGCACCGATGGGCACCGAAACCACCGCGGTGCGGTAGCCAGTAACGGCCAGCGGCACCAGCTCCGCCGGTGCGGCGAGAGGCGACAAAGCGCCCGGCGTTCCTCCATCCGGCGGTCCCGCGTCGTCGCCGCTATCAGCGGTTTCGGCGTCGGTGGAGGCTTCGGGCATGGCCGAATTGACACCGGCAGGGCTGCTCGGGCCAGGTGTGGTGCAAGCGACGAGCACCGAGGCCGCGGCGAACGCGCGCGCCAAAAGCCAGATGCGTGCAGCATTCACTCGCCGCACGGGCGCATCGAAACTGGCTTCGGGCATCGGGTGACGGGCGACGGGCCGCAAGTGAAACATCGTGGAGCGCGGTCTTACGTGGTCTAAAATGGGGGAGCGTGATTGTCGATCAGGGTCGCGGCGGAATTTCTCTTAAGCCTTCCTTGCAGTCGCCCGCCCACGCATTGGTCACAGACCCGTGTCCCTTCGAGTGGTGCAGAATCACGATTGTAGTCTACCGAGATCGAGCGGGATCGCGAAAGAAGTGGGCCCCAACCCATCTAATCACTCAGCCCCGCGAGGCCGCTCCAAGCGAGCACCCTTTCGGTCGGACCGAGGCCGAAGCTGAGCGCAGCGAGCTCCCGCGCCGCGCGGCCGAGCGTTGCATCGAGGGCAGCCACGAACGGCGCCGGTGCTTGCGGCGCCTTGGCGGCCGTTCGCGGCGGCTTCATCACGTGGGCGTCGAGCTCTCGGGGCTCTCCCAACTGTTCGCGAACCAGATCCACGGCGGCATCGAGGCCCCCCAGGCGATCGACGAGGCCGAGCTGATAGGCCTCGAAGCCGCTGTACACCCGGCCCCTCGCGAGCTTCTCGATTTCCTCGGGAGGTCGCCTTCGGCTACGTGCGACGATGTCGACGAAGTCGCGGTAGAAGCCGTCGATTTCACTGGTCATCGCCTCGCGTTCACCGGCGTCGAGCGGCCGGCTCGCCGAAAGCATGTCGGCGCGCGCGCCCCGCTTCACGAGCTCGGTCACGATGCCCAGGCGCTCGAGCAGAGGCGAGAGCACGAGATGCGCCGCGACCACGCCAATGGACCCGGTGATGGTGGTGGGCTGGGCGACGATCGCGTGGGCACCTGCGGCGATGTAATACCCGCCGCTCGCGGCGACATTGACGAAGTAGGCGACGACCGGCTTCTTGTCGGCGAGACGCACGACCTCGTGATAGATGCGGTCGGAGGCGAGCACGCTGCCGCCAGGTGAGTCGATGATCACGACCACCCCGGCGACGCTCCGCGAGTCGCGAGCCCTGCGCAGGGCCCCGATGACGCGCTCATCGACGGCGACACGGCCGAGGGCGAAAGGGGCGCGAGAAAGGATGGGCCCCCGCACGTGCACGATGCCGATCCGATTGGGACGCGGCCGCCGCCCGCGGACCGCGAGATACGATCCCGCATCGACGAGGTGAGCGCGCGTCCCGGGTTCTGGCCCGAGTAGCTCGGGAAGCTCGTCGTCATAACCCATCGCGTCGACCAGGCCGTGCTGCGCGGCCTCCTTGGCGCGATAAGGCCCGCCGTCGATGAGGGCGCGTACCTGGCCGGGGGCGAGCTTGCGTCCTTCGGCGAGTGCACCGAGAAGCTCGTTCTCGATGACGTCCAACAGGGCGCCGAGCTGCTCGCGCTGTTCGATGGACATCGCGTCACGGGCGAGAGATTCACCGGCGGTCTTGAATTCGCCACGCGCGAAAATCTCGGGTAAGACGCCGATTTTATCGAGTGCCCGCCGGAAGTAGCGTGTTTCGACGGCCACTCCGAGAGGAAGGATCGTGCTTTGTGGCCCGATGACGATGCGGTCGGCGGCCGATGCGATCAGCATCTCGCGTGAACCTGCCCCCATCGGAAGAAAGACGACAACGCCCTTTCCGCTTTCCCGAAGCCGCATGAGCGCCTCTCGGAGAGAGGTCGCGAGCGCTGCGCCGGCCCGCAAGCCTCGCAGCTCGAGCAG
>DASWDH010000427.1:0-4698 GCA_036395495.1 Polyangiaceae bacterium | reverse complement strand
TCTAGTGCATCGTTTCGATCGAAACGATGCACTAGTGCTCGCGGCAGATGTCGACGCTCGCGCGGATCCCAACTACCAAAACGGCGGCCGCGCGGGCCAGCCGGACACGAGCTACTTCCGCCTTTCGCCGACCGGCGTGTTGACCCGCATCGGGGCGCGCACCCAACCCAACGGAATCTCGCTATCGCCCGACGGGCAATATCTTTACGTTTTCTCGGCGGAAGCAGGAGGCGGCGGCATCCAACGTCATCAGGTCGCAGCCGACGGCAGCGTCATGACGCCGGCCATGGATTTCAGCCCGCTGCCGAGCGACGGCATGGCCATCGACTGCGCCGGCAACCTCTACCTCGTCGCCAACGGAGCGGTCACCGTCGTTTCTCCCGCCGGCCAACAGATCGGCCAGATCCGCGGGCTTCCGAGCGGCACCGACTTCGTGACCAACGGGGCGTTCGGCGGACCTCAGTCGAAGACGCTCTCCATCACCTCGGCGAAGACGCTCCACCAAATCGTGCTCGACATTCCGGGGATTGCCGAACTGATCGCGCCCGACGGCGCTGCGCGCGGGTTTCGAAAGGAGTGATCCGAACACGGGTTGGCGCCACTCAACCTGCGTGCACTCGGCCTCGTCGCCCACACCCTGCTTCCACCCGTACGCGTGGCTCACGGGCGCGCTGCTCAAGCCGCGGCCCCACGAGAGAATCTCTTGTTGGTCGACTTGCGCCGCCCTTATGGTGGGTCCCGAAACCTCGCGCCGCTGCCCGCCGAAAAAAGTGATCGCAACCGCGTCGTTCGCCCACGCGTGAAGCATCCCTTGCTCCATCGCGCCGAAGAGCGAACGATGAAAAAGATCTCGAACATCACGGAATTCGCCACAATCGGACTCGTCGCCGCATGGGCGCTCGTCGGCTGCGGATCCTCCACGCAGAGCGACGGGCCGGCCGCCGCGACGACGAGCGGCAGCGCCGGATCCCAGGGAGGCGCTACGAACGGCTCGGGGAGAGCAATGGGGAGCGGCGGCGCGATGGGAACAGGAGGCGCCCCCGCGGACACGGCCGACGCGCACGGTGGCGCAGCTTCGACGGACGACGCTTCGCCGGAAGCGTCCGCGTCGGTGGACGGAGGGCCGGTCGTTTCGAGGGACGGCAGCACGAGCGACAGAGCGCCGGGCTCGGACGCCGGCACCGCGCCTTGCACCGAAAGCACCCTTCGCCCGGGCAATACCAACGTGATGATTCCCTACGCGGGCGGCAATCGCGATTACATCGTTCACGTTCCCGCAAGCTACACGGGCAAAAGCCGCGTTCCGCTGCTCATCGACATGCACGGCTCGGGTCAGAACGCCACCAACCAACAAGGAACGAGTGGGTGGAATCGTAAGGCCGATGCAACGGGATTCATCGTCATCTATCCGAACGCGCTGAACGCGCGATGGAATGCGGGCACTTGTTGCAGCCCGTCGGTCGAGCAGCACGTCGACGACGTGGGGTTCCTTCGCGCCGTGGTGGCGAAAACACTGAAGGACGGCTGCATCGATAGCAAAGGGGTGTACGCGAGCGGTCTGTCGGGGGGAGGGCTCATGTCCTATCGGTTGGCGTGCGAAGCCGCCGACGTCTTCGCAGCCGTCGCGCCGGTCTCGGGAGCCACCGTCTTCAGTCCGTGCAAGCCGTCGAGCGCGGTCTCGGTCGTCGCCTTCCGCGGGCTGAGCGATCCGTTGGTTCCTTACAACGGGGGCATGCCTCTTCAGTGGTATTTTCAGGGCGCCAAGGCCGACTTCGATCAGTGGAGCATGATCGACCAGTGCATGGGCCCGGTCACGATGTCACACCGCATCTGCCAAACCAACACGCAATGTTCCGGCGGTGCGGACGTCACGCTCTGCTCCGTCAACGGTGGCCACGTCCTCTATGGGGACGCCTCCAACGACGGGGCCCCCGTTCCCGATGTGGCGTGGGAAATCTTCCAGCGCCACGCGCTGCCGTAGCCCGGCGCGGCTCGGGTGCGTCGGAGGGGGTCAGCCTCCCTTTTGCGAGCGGTGGGCGGTGATGCGTGTCGATGCAAATTACATCATCTTGATGCGATTCGATGCTTTTTGCATCACCGAACCAAACGCGGTTTTTCGCTTCCAATCGAACCTACCGTGACTTAACAGCTCTTCGTGACGCTTGAACGTCGGGAGTCGTTGCGCTCACGCCTCACGCGCCATGGGCTCGAAGGTAGCCGGCGGCGGAGCCGTACACACCGGTGCCTCACCGCCTACGGCAACGTCTACTTCAGGAACGCCGTCCAGTTGACCGTGGTTCCGTAGAGCAGCGTGTCGCCCCACGCCTCGATGTTCAGCGTGAAACCGGCGGTGTCGATGGCGCTGGTGGTGACGTTGACCCTCGCGTTGAAGCCGTGATCGACGTCGAGACGGGTGATGCCGACGGTAACTTGGGGAGCTTTGGCGAAGGGCTGAGCGAAGGCGACTCGCTTCGAATACGTGCGGACGCCGGATCCGAGGTGGAGCGTCCAGTCCGCCAGCGAGTAACTCGCGCCGAACGTCCCGGTCTGGAGGAGCGCACCGAGTCCCGAGCGGAGCTGCGCGACGCTCGCTTCGAGGGCGCTGATTCGATTGTCGAGCGGCCCGGCCGCGGCGCTCGCCGAATCACTAGCGGTCGCATGCCCCGCCTCGATGGCGAAAGGAACGGCGCCGAGCTTCGCTCTGCCGAGGGAGACTCCGTCGACGAAGACTTCGACCCAGAGGTCCGGGGTCGCGTTGATGGCTTTGGCGCACGCCGTGAGGTCCATTTGGAAGCCGCCCGCGACCAACGTTTTCATCTCGGGTCCGGCCGTGCACTGGATCACTCCGTCGGGCGTGGCGCGGTTGAACAGCGAGATTTGAATTCTCTTGATGCCCGTTAGCGGAACACCTCCGGGATCGGACAGCACGCCGGCGTAAGTCAGAGCGTTGGACGTCGGAATTCCTGCCGCGTACGCACCGCCCGCGAGATATCCGAGGACGACTCCCATCGACAACGCCGAAGCTCCGGCTGTCGCGAGACGCTGTAGGTTCATGGTACGATACCTCCGCTTAGGCAAAGCGAGCCGTTGCAGGTCGGACCAGCGGGAACCGCCCATCCGCTTTGTCGGAGCACGATCGATCCCGCCGGCGGGCTCCCGGCGAGCCGGCCGATGCCTCCGCGTAACACGATCCCGGATCCCCCGGCCGAACCGCCGCCCGAGAATCCGCCCATTCCTACTGCCCCGCCAGCTCCGCCCGCGCCCGATGCGCCGGACGTGGCCGCGGTGGAGCCGGCGTAGCCCGCACCCGCCGACGATCCGTCGTACCCCGTTTCGCCCGGTTCGTTACCGAGAATCGCGTTGCATGCTGCGCCCCCCATCGCGAGAACGATACTGAAGTACAGTCCCCGCAAGGTTTTGACCCAGACCATCTCGTCGCGCTCGTTCACCCGGCGACGATCGCTTCTTGCGAAGAGCGTGCCGAGACCGATCCGCCGCGATCGAGACCGTGCGGGCATCGATTCCGGACGCTTCGTCGCGCGCCGTCGCTTCTGCGCCGCTGGACTGCCAACCGGTGGTTGGCGCACGGAGGTTGCTTCGGTCGCGGACCTTCGGGTTCAAAATGCGGCGCTCAGGTTGAACGAAGAGAGGACCGCGGCGTGGGGTCCCTTCGGATTTCCCACGAGGCCGATTGCGCCGGACCGTAGATCGATCGCCGTCCCTTTCGTCTTCAGAATCTCCAGGCCGACCGACACGCCGGCCGCGAAGTCGACGTGCCGCTCGACCCCCGTAACGCCCGTTCGCCAACCGATGAAGGGATTGAACCAGCGGCGGCGGCCCGCGCCGAGAAGAGCCGAGTAATAGTCACCTCCCACGAGAAACGCGAACGCGTATTTGCTCTCTTCGGGCTGCGACCCGCAACAGCTTCGATCGAGCTCGAAATCGAAGACGGTGCCTCGCGTGAGACCGGGAGCCGAGCTGAAGAGATTCCACGTCCGCGTCATGGACCTCGAGGGTGACGTCGCTCAGCTTCACCTCGCGCTGGCGAATGGTGCCGACCGTCCCGAGCGCATCGAAGAATTGCTCGAATCGGGCGCTCGGGATCCGGACGTTGAGCTGGTCCTGGGACCCCCTCCGACGCGCAACCACGATGTCGCTGGGCGGTTCGTTCTGAGTCGACTTCGGGCGGACGCCCGCCGCCGAGCACAACGGTGTCGCCAGGGGCGAGCTGGTGGTGGCCGCCCGCTCGCCAGGCACCGCTCAGCGTGCGAATGGGAACGCCGAGTCGGCTGGACCGTTCGGGCATTTGATGAAAAAGTCGAATGGTGGGACATTTTCGACGATGCGACTCACCCGCAACATCTGATGAGCGCGGCAGGTCGGTCCGCTTTTGGATCGGCGTCGCCCTGCTCACCCTTGCCGCGATTATCGGGTTTGTCTGGGCCTGGCCCGCGGCGTCGTACCTCGGTTGGGCTTTCGCGATAGGACTCGCCCTGGGAGGCGCATTCTCCGTCTACGAATCGGCCGTGGGGTGACACGTACGCGCTCAGCCGACTGAGCCTTAGGGTCCCCACCGGGGATGGGTGAACCCCCTCGCCTTGAGGCGACGCCTTGAGGAGGCTTGCGGTACTTTGGGATGATGCAGGCGTACCGTCATGGGTCGCATACCGTCTACCAGTGCCACTACCACTTCGTGTT
>DASWDH010000426.1:0-14686 GCA_036395495.1 Polyangiaceae bacterium | reverse complement strand
TCAAGTTCGATGCTAGCCTCGTTTTCGCGGCGTTCGCGGGCGAGGAGCAGGGGCTCTTCGGATCGGCGCAGTTCGTCAAGGACTACCGGCAATACGTGACTCCCACCGCCAGGATCGAGGCGATGCTCGATCTGGACATCGTTGGTGGAGATCGCTCGGCCAACGATGCCGACGCTCTTTCGCACTTTCGCCTCTTCTCACCGGGCACGCCACGGGAAATCATGATCCCGATGGGCGTGACGGACGACGAATCTCCGTCGCGCGGAATCATGCGCTACATCGGCTATTGGGGAAGCCAGTACGTTTCCACGATCTCGATGACGCCCGTGCTACGCGAGGATCGCCCCGGGCGAGGAAGCGATCACCAGTCGTTTCTCAACCAGGGCTATCCCGGCGTGCATTTCATCGAAACGGTCGAATCGCCGAACACGGGTATGCCGGGCAGTCACCAGCACACGGCCGACGACTTGCCGACGAACATCACGCCGTCGTACGTGACCCGCATCGCCCAAGTCGTCGTCGCGGTCGGCGCAGGCCTTGCACGGGCGCCCATGCCTCCTCAGCTTGCGCGGGTGACCGGGAGCGGCGCGGGACCATGGACCCTCACCTGGGGTGCACCGGTTTCCGGTCCGGTCGTCGACCATTACGCCATCGCTGCGCGTCCGACGACTGAAAACTTCTATCGCACGCGCCGGGCGGTGCCCGCGAATCAAACCATGCAGTCGGTGGGTGCCGCGGACGTCGGGCTTGCCGGGGCTGCGGCGTTCTACATTTCGATCGCGGCCGTCGACGCAGCGGGACACGAATCACTCTTCGCGTATCCTGAGTACCGCTGTACCGCGACGGGGTGCTCGGTGCCGGCGGATGCGCTCAACGTAACGGCCATGCAGTGACGCTCGAGACCCGAGCTCACGGCGGCTCGAGTCGCGAAACCTTGACGTAGTCGACGGCGACTTGCCTCGGAAAGATCGTCGAGGCATCCGGCGAACCATCGTAGTTTCCGCCGATCGCGAGATTGACGATGATGAAAAAGGGTAGATTGAAAACCCATTGTTTTCCCGCGCCGACGATGCTGTCTCGCGTACGGACTTGGTAAACACTCTCGTCGACCAGCCAGCGAATGCCGTCCGGTGCCCACTCCACGGCGAAAATGTGGAAATCGTCGGCAAACGTGCCGGACTCCAGTCCGTAGAACCTGGACAGGGACGAGGTGCCGAAGAAATCGGGGCCATGTAAGCTGCCCTGCACCACGCTCGGCCGGCTTCCCGCCAATTCCATGATGTCGATCTCTCCGCACGCGGGCCAGTTGCCGTTCACGCCGAGCATCCAGAAAGCCGGCCACAGTCCTTTGCCCGCGGGAAGCTTGATGCGGGCTTCGATGCGGCCATAGGTCATCATCACGCGTCCCCCGGTGTTCACTCGGCCCGACGTGTACGATTTGCCGAGGTAGCTCTCCTTCAAGGCGCGAAGGATGAGGTGACCCTCGCCGTCGACAAACGAATTTTCACGGCGGTCGGTGTAGTACTCGAGCTCCCCATTGGGCGGTGAGGGATTCGTTTCGATGAACCAGTTGGCGGGGTTCGGCGCCGAGGCCGAAGGTCCCTCGAAATCGTCGCGCCATGTTTCGATCCACGTGCCCTCGGGAGCCCAGTCGTCGCTCGCTTCGCGAGGATCCTCGTTGCATGCCGCCATCACCAGGACGGCAAGGGCGAAGAATCTTCCGCAACGGCTCATGATGGAAGGATTACCTGCCCGACCCCGCACGCGCCAGTTGCCGCGGCGCAACATCGATGGCGACCCCGTCGGAAAACGTGACCTTGAGCGGCCTGGCGGTCGGATTGAACGCCACGTGCGTTCGCCGCCCCCCTCGGTCGAAAACGGCGTAGGTGGGCGTGTCCGCGGTGATTTGCGGGTCCACTCGGCCGAGTGACGCGAGGTTGGAAATCCAGTGATAGGTCATGGCGACCGAGTTGCCGAATTCGGGAGTGAAGTAGCGGTCGTTGTCGAACAGCTGCAGCGCTCGATCCGGTTTGGCCAACGCCAGATACATCCACATCAGATCGCGCCAGGTCAGCGGGTCGCCCTTGTTGCGGCGCACGACCTCGTCGTAATTCCTGACGACGTAGTCCGAGTGCCGTCCCATGTAGAGCGCGCCGCCGCTCGCCGGCACGACGTTGATGCCGTGTACGAAAATCGGATTGGGGTCCCACCAGGTGTCGTAACGCCCGCCGGCGCCCCACACCATGGCCACCGCCGTATGATCGAATCCCTTGGGAAAGACTTTTTGATCGATGTCCCACCAGTATTGCTCGATCGCGGCCACCTGCTGCGTGTAGAGGAAAATGCCGAGGTCGCGCACCGCTTGATTGCCGGTCATGGCTCCCCAGAGGATCGCCCCCGCCGAAAAATTCACGTCTTCCGACGATGATTCTTCGTTGTTGCCCTCGTCGAATTGGGCCGGTCCGTTGGCCCAAGAATGGCCGGCATAGGGATCCATGTTGCGCAAGAACGGGAAGCGCCCATCGCTGCGCTCCCAGTTGGCGGCGTCCTTGATGAGCCAGTTGACGTACGGCGCCCAATGCGCGGCCCATTTCGGATCGTATTTGGCAATGATGGCGGCGGTGAACGCAAAATATCCGTAATGAAAATGATGATCGTTCAGCTGCAGGCTGGAGTAAAAGCCGGATGGCGCGCCGATCAGGCTGTGCCACGTCTTGTCGTAATAGAACGCCCGCGGCAAACGGCCATCGAACCAATCCTCCAGCTCGTTTTTCAAGGCTTGCAAGAGGTGATCGCGAGCGTCCAGGTAGCCAATCTGATCGGCGATCTGGAGCACGTTGGCCAGCCGCAACATGGACTTGCCGTCCCAATAGGAGTCGCGCTGGGGGTTGTCGCCGAGACCTGGAGGGAAGAGGTCTTTTTGCCAATAAACCTGCTTGACGTAAAATTCGAGATCGCCTTTGTCGTTATCGCCGACGTTCGGCAAGATAGGCAGCACCCCGTTGAACTTCATGTCGGTCACGAATCGTGAGCCCTTGATGAGCTTCATCTCGCCGCGCGGCGAGACATACGACTTGCCCAAGAGCGGCGCCTTCGTGTTCAGCCACTGATGGCGATAGAGGGCGAGGAGCGGCTCGTTCAGGTGGCCGCGCCCTTCGTCCTTGAGCTCGGTGGCAACGTCGAACGTCGAGCGCAGCGTCGCCGATGGCGCGTCGTACGCCCAGCTCACCTTGGTGTCGGTGACGAACGCATACGCATGCGTTCGAAAGAGCTCCACGGTGGCCGCGTCCTGATCGGGCAGCGCCGCGACCGAGAAGTAGTCTTTGCCCGCCAGATCGGAGACGAACGCTTCGCCATCCGCTCGCCAGGCCGACCCGGTGGGACCGAACGCGGCATACGTCCGATCGGCAACGCTGAAGCCGAGCCACTCCCCCCCCTCGTGCCAGATTTTGACATCGAGCTTCTCGTGTTTCGCCGTCTGCCGCTGGGGAGAGATTTTGGCGGGCGCCTTGCCTTTGCGCACGAAATAGACGAACGGAAGGCCGTGACCGAAGGTTGCCCTGAGCTCACCGGCCGCCCCTTTCCACGAAGCGGTGACCGCCCAATCCGAGTATCCGGCGACGCGCGTGTCCGGCGCAACCAGACCGGCCAATCCCACCAGCACGTCCTTCGTGTACCAATACATGTATTGGTACTGGCTCACTTCGGGGCGCGTCGGATAACCGAAGCCGAGCCCCTCGGCTTGCGCCCGCAGCGTGAGGGGGTGCGCGTACATCAATTCGGAGTAGGGGTTGTTGCCTCGTGTATCGTTCTGCCAAATGAGCGACGACCACCAATCGTTGCTGGTAGGCACGCCTTTGAAGTCGTCGGTCACCTTCGGCACGACCGGCTTTTTCGCGCTGTTGCCCGGCCGCTCGAGATCGTTCGGGGGTTGGGTGAGGTAAAAGCCGTCGCCGATCTTCTGCGCGACCTCGGGCGAAGGAGCAGCAGGCGTCGCGCGCGGCGACAGTCGTCCGGGCGCACACGCGAGCGCCGCGAATACGAGTGCCAAGACACAAGCGCAGGCCGGCCGGAGGCCGCGCCGAGTCACACAAGCGCAGGCGGGCCGGAGGCCGCGCCGAGTCACACAAGCGCAGGCGGGCCGGAGGCCGCGCCGAGTCACACAAACGCCGCCGCGGCTCGCTCGCATCAGAGATCCCTCCACCCCACGCGAAACGTGAGACTCACGTTGTGCATGTGCTTTTTGAAATGATAGAAATATTGGTAATCGTAACCGGCGGTCACCAGGACGGCGGGGCCCCAAATGCCGGTGCCGAACATTTGCCACCAAAGCTGGGTGCCGACCCGAAAGTTTTCGAAGTCGGTGCGACCTGAGAGCACCTTGTCGAAGCTCGCGGGAAACACCCAATTGAGCGAATGGGCACCGAACCCGGCCCATGAACGGGGAACGCCCGGCGTCTCGTCCGGATTCACGAGATGGCGAGCCACGACCACGCTGGAGCGGAGCATCTTCGCCGAGAGGTTGCTGTCGGCCGTCACACTTCCGTCGGGGTGAACGATGCTGCCGCTGTTCATATAAAACGACTCGGTCACCCCGATGTCGAAAGGCCCCGGACCCTCCAAGCGCGACCCGCCGTAGAACGTTTCGTTGATGGTCCGGTGGTCGCCGAACACTTCATTGTCATTCACGTAACCGCCATAAACGTACCAACCGCGCGTCGGCGTACGAAAAGGGCGAAGGGACCCCAACTCGAGGGACGGGAGAAGGACGGGAGAGTAGAACGCGTACTCGAAATTCACGGCGGCGATCCGACGGCCGCGGACGTTCAGAGGATCGTCGACGGGGGGACCGCGCGGGCAATCGATGGGTGGGATGTCCATGAAGGCGTACACTCCGCCGATCGTGAGCTTGTCCGAGGTGACGAAACGAGAAAGGCTCGGCTTCGCCTCGTAGACATTGAAATCTTGCGCGCAGGTCGGAAGGTACTCCACGACCCCGACGCGGTGCACACGCTTGATTCCACCGTTCAGCCGGAGGTCGAAAAGAGGATAGAGCGGAAGGACGCGCTCGTAGACGGCACCGAGTTCCCGCACGTC
Organism: Polyangiaceae bacterium; assembly: GCA_036395495.1. Classification (GTDB taxonomy): domain Bacteria; phylum Myxococcota_A; class Polyangia; order Polyangiales; family Polyangiaceae; genus DASWDH01. The sequence goes on along the minus strand of DASWDH010000426.1, from coordinate 9,589 downwards.
GACGTCGTGCTTGAGCTCGGGGTAGCCGAAGCCTTGGTCCTGGCCGAGCGCTGCGTTTTTCGCATGCAGGATGCCGTACGTGAGATCGATGGCACCCAAATACGTGTGCCGGAGCCGGAGCTGGTTGTCGCTCCGAAGGCGCAGCGGATTGCGCGCAATGGCGAACCGGGCGAACCTCAATTGGTCCTCGATGGCCGACTCGGGAACCAACCCTTGCCGTTTGCGAATGACGAACAGCCCCGCTTCGGCCGTAAAACCGCCGGCTTCGTTGGCGCCCGGCCCATCGCGGGTGTCCATCGAAACCATGTCCTGCGAGGCGATCGAGAGTCCCGGGGCAGGGTAGCCGCTCGGATGTTGCGGATACGCTTTCCACGGCAGCAGCGGGAGCCCGTCTTGTTGATAAAGAAGGAGGAGGCCCTTGCGTACGTGATCGGCCACCACGTCGTGGTAGGCGCGGTAGCGCCCTTCCGCCTGGAGCTTCTCGAGTTTTTCGAGCGCACGGTAGTAGTGCTTTTCCGCCATCTCCACGACCGGCCCCTTGGCCCCGCGCGCTCCGCCGTAGTACTTGCCGGCGAACATCTCGAATCCCGGCTCGCCGGGGTTCGTCGCAATGGCCCGCTCGTAATAGGCGATGGCGTCGGCATCGCCCACGCGCTTCATCATCTCGCCGACGACACAGAGCTTGATGGCGCGAACGGTCGGCGGATCGGTGGGGAGAAAAAGCGGATCCAGCTTCTTCTCGAGCTCCTGGCGGATCTGCCCGATCGAGCGGTCTGCCTCCATGGCCTCCGCCTGCCCCTGGCATGCGAACGGATTGATCTCGGGGCCGTCCACCGGGGCGGCGCGCGCGAGCGACGGCCACCCGAGCAGAGTCGCCCACGTCAGGAGCGCGAAGAGAAACGGACGAACGTGCACACGAAGAGCGCGGCGACGATCACTCGTAGAAAAGATCATCGATATAGACCGTCTTCGGGAGCGGCGAAGTATTGCCGGCCACCGACCAGGCAAAAGCTCCGATGAGCAAAGTGGTGGACGGCAGCGGACTCGCCGGATCGCGCGCCCCGATCGGGATTTCGAGCTTCTGCCAATCGGTGCCGACCGTCTGCATCAGTGAACCAAGCAAGAGGTCGTAATTCGTAGGCGACGGGCTGTCGGGCGGCGGGCAAGCCGTTGTCGAAGGAGGCGCGGGCGCGCCATCGGGCAAGGGAGGGGTGCCGATGCCTCCGAGCTGGAACGTCATCAGCTCCGACCCCGAGGCGACGGCCACCTGGAAAGTCACCTTCGTCAGCTTGCTGACCGGGATCGGCAAGCCGGTCTCCGTACCCCAATTGTTGGTGGGATATTGCCAAAAAAGCCCGGCCCAATTGCAGACGCCGGTGCTCTTGCTGACGGGTGTGGTGTAAGGGGCGTTATTGACGTATTGAAAGCTGAAGCAGTTGCCCCGTGCGCCGTCCGGGCGCGCCTTGCAATCGGTGCCCTGGTTGATCACCAGGTTGCCCGGCGTGGCGCCGTCGCCCATCGCCCCGCTCGGCGCATAATATTCGGACACCGCGAACGGACCCTCGGGGGGCGGCTTCGGTTGACCCGCTTTGGGCGCACAACCGCTCGACGCCAGCAAGACGGCGGCGATCGTCAGGGGGGGGAGCGAAAAATCCCGCCGCAGGCGGGCCGAAGGCTGCGCCGAGTAACAGAAGCGCAGGCGGGCCGAAGGCAGCGCCGAGTAAGAACCATGATGGCGAACCGACACGACGACCTCCGATGTTGGGTGAGCAGCTGACACACTCCACCCTAAATGTCGCCGCGGCGTCTCGTGATCACGGTTGTGGCGGAAATTCGCGAGCCGCAGGCGAGCGAGTTCCCACCTATCCCGTGCAAAGCTCGCACATCCGATGCATCAAAGCCCGTCGTCGGGATTGTTCTTGCTCACGTCCTTGTCATCGGCCGGCAAGCAGGTCGGCGGATTCGGACAAGGGTACTGCTGATCATTGTTCCACTTGTAAAAGCGAAACCACTCGTATTCGGTGGTCATCGGGTAGGTATTCAGCGACGGGTCCCCCCCGAAGCCGTTGCTCGGGAAGATCCATAGGTTCATCATGATTTTCGCCGATTTTTCCGGCACCGGAAGGCTGTTGGGACCGACGCCGTTCATCTTCACGCGAACGAGCACATCATCGATGTACCAGCGGACGACGCCGGCGGTCCATTCGAACGCATAGGTGTGAAAGGCCGTCCGATTGTTGAACCCCGCAGGCAGCGGCATGGCCCCCGCGCCGCTCGGATATTGGTTGGCCGGCTCTTCGATGCCCGGTGACCACGCCTGCTGGTTGTTGCCCCAGATGACGTTGGTGGTGAGCGAGCCCGGCTTGTCTCCGGTCACTTCGACGTCGATTTCGCGCCAATCTTGGTACTTGGGCGTACGGAACGCGAACATCGTGTTGATGAAATTGCCGTTCTGATTGGGTGCTTTGAGGCGCGCTTCGTAGCGGCCATAACGAAAGTTATTGAACTTCGTTCGAAACTCGCCGCTTGCGAGCGGCTTGGTGAAAACCATGCCGTTTTCGGCGTACGAGAACGACCCGGCCACCGTTTGCTTGGTCGCCGTGATGACGAGCTTGCCGCCCGAAAACGAGATGTTGCCGGCGACGAAGCGCACGTTGCCTTCGGGCAGTCCGCCATCGGAGTAGGTCCAAATCGGATCAGCCCGTAAATCGATGGCCTGGTTGAACTCTTCCACCAGGTAGAGTGTGAACCCGTCGCGCTTCGGATAAACCATGTTGGGATCGGGATGCCCGCGCACGCCGCTCAGGTCCTGACCCGCGTCGCTCTTGCCTCCGTCCGGCGTCGACGTGCTTCCCCCCTGACCACCGGATCCCGAACCCCCGGTTCCTCCGGTGCCGCTCGTCGTGCTCGTGACGGTGCCTTGCCCGGTCGTGGCTGAATCGCTTCCCCCCGACGCGCCCCCCGCTCCGACGTCGCTGCCGGTCATCACGCTGCCGGTGCCCGGTCCAGCGCTCGTCACACCCTCCGCCCCGCCGGCCCCGGGGTTGGAATAATCCGGTCCATCGGGAGGGTTCGAGCAACCGGAAACCGCGACCAACCCCAAAAGCCCGCAGGCGGGGCCGAAGGCCCGCGCCGAGTCATAAAAGGAGCCGAGAATCCCGCGCGTCAGCATGTGGCCACCGCCCCTATGTCCTGAGACGAGCCGGATTTTCATTCTTTTTTTTTGGGTAGCTCAGACCCCGTGAATCGCGATTTTCGCGACTCCGATTCGAAGCTGCCTCGAAGCGGGCCTGCGTTCCACGATATGGGCGGCATCGAGGACGCCGGCAGCGCCGAACTGCTTCCGAATCCGGAACACATCGATGTTGAGCCGGTCCGCTCGCATTCGCAGGTCGCGCAACAATTGCTCTTGATCCACCCATCCACACGCCGCCGCCGCGACCCCCTGCGCCGCTTCGGCGAGCCGCTCCCGCGCCAAGAGGAGCAGCAGGTAGTTGTGACTCCGGCTGCCGAGGTCGATCGTTTCCGCGCCTAGCTCCACGTGAATTTGAACGTGCTCCTCGTCTCGCGACACACGAAACTCCAGCGCGACTTGCTCGAGCCGGAACGTGTTGATCGCCTGCTCGCGACACACGACGCTCGATGTCTCGGAGACCACGTCAGGGATCGAGAACCGAAAGCGCCGCCCGCCCACTTCGAAGACTTGACCCGATGCGAGCGGCAGCGTGACGTCCTGCATTTCGAGCTTCCACGAACCCGGGAGCGCGCGGATCACGGTCGCTTGGACATCGTCCTGGGAAGGAAGCGCGAGAACGTCCCCCTCGAGGAAGACCGGCTCGCCCTGCCCGTCGACAGCAATGACGCTCGCGCGAGGGGGCGAATCATCGACGAGGCTCCATGTTTGCTCGGAATTGCCGAACGAGATCGTCATGCCCGCGCGCAATCGGATCAGCTGGCCGGGTGGCACGGGCGTTCCATCGATGGCGGTGCCGTTGCGGCTACCCAACTCCTTGAGCCCCCATCCGTCGCCTACCCACCGGATCAATGCATGCTGCGAGGAGACGAACGCATCTTCGAGCTGCAGCGCCGCCCGCGATGAGCGCCCGACGAGGTGCTCCGTCTCGAGAACGCACCTCTCGCCCGTCATCGTTCGAACGAGTAGCCCCATGCGGGGCGCGATTATACCCCTCGGCGTCGCATCCAACAGAGCCCGAAGAGAGCGAGGAGCTCCGGCCAATACGACGCGCCGCCACGCCGCGGAGCCGCCGAACAGGCGCCGATGACTTCGAGCGGATCCTCGGGGATGCCGGGAACACAGCCCCCATCGTCGTCGAAGACCCCGGCATCGCCGTCCTTGAACCAGCAGCGCTCGCGTGGTCGACCAGCGTGGCACTTGCCATCGAGAAAGCACTGGGCCGGCAGCTCGCAGTCCGATTGCCTCTTGCAGGATTCGAGACAAGCTCCGTCAACCGGTGCGTAGGGGTAGCAAACGGCCGCTACGTCGTTCGACGGCGCGCTGGAATCGCCACCCGCGTCGGAGCCGATATCCACGCATCCGATACCGTTTTCGCATCTTCCGCCGCATACGGCCACGTTACACGTGGCGCCCCCAATGCCGTCGCACTTTTGGGTCATGCTCGCGAAGCCAACGCCGCCATCCTCCGGCGCACAAGTCGTTTCGCCGACCTGGACGCCCATCTCTTGGTAAGCGCATTGGCCCAAGCCGTCGCACCAACCGGTGTGCCCGCACGGCGTGCCATCCGCTTGACATACTTGAGGACCACCCTTCGAGTGGGGCAGCACGTTGCCGCACGTGCCGTCGTTCATCCCAGTGAGTTCCCCGAGGCACGCTTCGCATAGGCCGCTATTGCAGGCACGATCGCAACAGACGCCCGACGATCCAACGACCGCGACCGCGCAAACTTCGCTCTCGCACTCCGCGTTTCGACGGCAGGCAGTTCCCCCTGGCTGCTGCTTGATGCACTTATTGATGTTGCAATAGGAGCCCTTGACGCATTCGGCATCCATACCGTCACAGGAACGGTTGCAATATGGACTATCCAGGCACAAGAAGTAGCCGCACTCCGTGCGACCTTGCGTGTAACGCTTCCTCGGGGTGCACACACCCCATTGCCCTTCGTTGTTGCAAGCTTCGCAACCGCGGTCGCAACGGGTGTTGCAACAGTATCCATCCTGGCAGTACAGGTCGGGCTCGCACGGGGTCGAGTCGCACGGGTCCCCCTGACCGCCGAGCGCCCAAGAGCGGGACGCAAAGAGCGTGATCACCGCCGCGACAACGGGGCCGAATGAGCGACAGAGGGGCATCGAAGATGACGTTTTATCATAACTGCCGCATCCCGATCGCCGTTGACGCCCAATTGTAAGCGGCTGAAATGGGGACGCCCTAGGCACGAGCGATCAATTCGATTATGGACGGGAATCGGACATCACTCGCTTGAAGTTAGGAGAAAGGGACGGACCCCATCATGAGGGTTGGTATACGCGGTATCGGACGGGCGGCGTTCGCCGCTCTGGGTATCCATCTCATCGCGGCCTGCGGGCCTGGGGCTTCGGCCAGCGAGGTCGCCAACCTGCGGGCCGAGGTCGAAAAGCTGAAACAGAAGCTCCGGGCGCAGGATGGCGAGCGTCCGCCTCCGGGGCAGGAGGCAATCTTTCTGAAAGCAAGGGAGGCGCTGTTCGACAAAAGGATTGCGGGCGAACGTCAGGACGACGCGGCGACCAAGGAATCGCAGCGCCTGCTGCAGCTCGCGTTGACGGCCGCCGACAAAGAGACCGGCGCCGGGCCCAATAAGAACCAAGGTACCCTCGACATCAAATGCTACGGCACGCTCTGCCGAGCTCAAACCACCCACGCGAGCGTGAAGGCGTATGAAGCGTTCCTACGCGCCGCGTTCAGCGGAATCCCAGGCGAAAAGGATGCGCCGGATCGCCCCCGACTCTATCCGGGGTGGTACTCGGTCACCGAAGCCAACACGACAGGGGGCAAGGTTGCCGCAGTCTTCTATGTCGGCCAGGTGAACAAGGCCAAGGCAACCCCCTTGCGAACGACGGTGCCCCAATGAATGCCAAATACGCGAATCCTGCCAACGAGTTTGCGATCGTGCTGCGCTGGGGCCTGGTGTCGCTGCTCGTTCTCGGCTTGGCGGCGATCTCCAGCGACGCTTCGGCCCATTTCCAAATCCCAGCGACGGCCGGAACGGCAGGCAATCCGCTGCGGAACGATTACCGGCACTGGAACTGGTCGAGCGACGGCTTCGTCCGGCGCACCAATTCCCTTTCGGGCGGGACGCTGGAATGGGTCGTTCCTCTTCCCTTCCATCATGAGGTGCCAGCCGGGGGCAACGATTGGAGCGTGCAGGTCATGGCTAGTTACGACACCGAATGCAGTCTCCAGTGGAGAGCCAATGACCTGCCGACCGCGACGCCCGAAGGTACCGTCGCAGTCAAGCAGACGTTGGCCGGCGGTGGACCGCTCGACCTCACCGCTTCCGGCTTGTGCCCCGTCGCCGGAGCGGCGGCCAATTGCGTCACCGGCTACTCGACGGCTTTCGTGTCCTGCACCGTGCCGGGCGAGATCGCGCTGGGAGGCCCCACCGACCGACCCGCTGGCTTCGTCGGAGCCGTGACCTACACGATCAACCCGCACCTTTAGTGGGCGACCTCAACATCGGCGCAGAGGGTCGGCTGCGATGGAAAGGGTGCCCTCGAGTTGCGAATGCAAGCGGTTGCTCCCCTTTGGCCCGATGCGTACTATCGGCCGGCGATGTTGGGAAAAGTCGTCGACGAGCGGTACCGGCTCGTACGGCTGTTAGGCACGGGGGGCATGGGCAACGTTTACGAAGCCGTTCACCAAGGGACGGGAAGGCGGGTCGCTCTCAAGGTCATCGCCAACGCGGAGCTCGCAAGCGATGTCGGAGCCATCGCGCGCTTTCAGCGCGAAGCCAAAGCGGCCGGCAGCATCGACACCGAGCACATTGCCGAGGTCCTCGACGCCGGAACGGATCGAGTGACCGGCATGCCCTACATAGCCATGGAATTCCTGGTGGGAAATGACCTGAAGGCGCTGTCGGAGCGCCTCGGTCCGCTGGATACCCATCTTGCGCTTCGCATCGTGAGCCAAGCCTGTGCCGGACTTCAAAAGGCGCACGAATCGGGCATCGTGCACCGGGATATCAAACCGGCCAATCTGTTCCTCGCTCGTGAGCCCGACGGGCGCCTCATCGTCAAGGTTCTCGACTTCGGCATTGCCAAGCTCCCGACCCATCTCCTGGCGGGCGGCGATGCCCTGAGCGCCACCACGACCGGGCGCTTGCTAGGTTCGCCGCTGTTCATGTCACCCGAGCAGATTCGTGGCCTCCGGACGTTGGACCACCGGACCGATATCTGGTCGCTGGGAGCCGTTCTTTACGAAACGCTGGCCGGCAGGCCCCCGTTTGCCGAATGCGAGACCGTCGGCCAGCTGATGGTTGCGATTTGTTCGCAACAGCCGCCGGCATTGGATCTGATCGCACCCTGGCTTCAGCCGGACGTGGTCGCCATCGTCGACCGGGCCCTCCAGATCAACCCCGACGAACGCTACCCCTCCGCCGCGGCCATGCAGGGCGCGCTCCTCGCGCTTTTGCCTACCGGAACCGAGATCGACGAAGGCCAGCTGATGAGCGCGTCGGGGCAGCGGTCTCCTTCCCTTTGGTACGACGATGCTTCTTCGGTCGGCACGCAGAGCCTGGACGACGAAGAGCGCTTCCTCGTCGAGCCCCCGAGCCCCCGTTTGGACAGCGCCGACGCGTCGAGAACGCGCGCCGAATCGCCTCCCGGCAGTGGCTCGACCTTGCCTTCGGCGAGTGGCGAACGGCGCGCGATCCCACCGAAGGCGGGTCGCATCGGGCCGATGTTTTCGGCATTCGCGCTGCTTTGCGCAGCGGCAGCAGGCGTTTGGTTCGCCGTGCGACGTGAGGGACCGAACACGCCGAGCCACGTCCAGCCGACGAACCCCTCCGCCGAAGTTCATGCCGCAACGCTCGAAGCATTGCCGCCGCCGCCCGCGACCGTTGCCATCGATTCCGCGACCCATGCGGAACCCGGAGCATCGACGATAGAACCGCGAAAGAGGGCCGCGATCGGCCCGTCGGCGAAAGGGGCCAGCGCGCCACCCACCCCTCCCGCCAGTGCGGCGTTCACCGCGACGACGCTGCCGTCCGCTGCCGCGGGCAAACAGACGCCCACCGAGACGGCACCTGCGATCAGCGCTTCCGTCGAGCCACCCGTGGCTGAATCACCTTGGAAGTTGGACCGCACGTTTCCCGCGAAGAAGGCGTCCCCGTGAGGTTCGCGCGCGCCATGTGGGTGACCGGCCTCTTCGTCACGTTCGGTACCCCGTTGCATGCACAACCGTCATCTCGGAACATGGAGTCGGCCGCCGCTTCGGATCGGGCTGCGGTGTCGTTCGAGCATGGGGTCCGCGCTTTCGAATCGGCGAATTTCGAGCTGGCTCTCGAACATTTTCGCAAGTCGCTCGAGATCTACGCGACACCGGCTGCAACGAAGAACGCCGCGCTCTGCCTCCGTGAGCTCGGCCGATTCGACGAGGCCCTGGAGCTCTTGGAAGCGCTGCCGCGACGGTTTCCCGATCTTCCGCCCGAAGAGGCTCGTCAGAATCGGCTGAGAATCGACGAGCTCTCGTCGGAGATCGGCTGGATCGAGCTCCGGGGCCTGCAATCGTCCTCGCAGCTCGTGATCGACGGGCGCGATCGGGGGGGCGCCCCCACCGACGGGCGGGTTCGCCTGACCAAAGGCAACCACCACGTTCGCGTGATCAAAGAAGGAGCGTTGCCGACGGAGATCGTCGTCGCCGCGATCCCAGGGCAAACGGTCATGGCCGAAGTGGACCAGCGCCCTTCTGACGTGCCCTCCAACCAACGATGGTCCCTCGGCATCGAGCTCGGCGCGACGGTTACACCGGCTCTCGGGGGTGACGTCGCCGGATGCTCGTCTCCTTGCGAGCGGAGCATCGGAGCGGGTGGACGCGTGATGGTGCGCGCAGGACGCGCTCTCGGAAAAGCGCTATCTCTGTCGATCGACGTCGGCTTTCTCGCGCTGGGGCAGGACATCGAAAGCCGCGCTGCCGATGTCATTGCGGTGGGCGATGTCACGAGCCCAGGCACCGCATCGGACTCCCTCTCCATGAGCGGAGGGCTGGTTGGGCTGTCGCTCGCTTATCGCTTGCCTTCGCTCGGCGACTCGCTCGTTCGCGCCGGGGCTGGCTCGTTTTTGGGATCGATTCGAGACGAGCGCCGCGGCAACTTCGCGACGACTGCTACGTCTGCGGCTTCTTATGATGTCGGCCAGAGCCAGCGACAAGCCGCTTATTACGGATATCTGTCGCTTGCCATCGCGATAGGCTTCCGGCCGAATCCGAGTTTCCGAGTGGGCGCCGGACTGGACGCGATGGCGATGATCGCGCTGCGCCAGCCGCAATGGGACGGGGCTTGTGGTGAGGCCTGCCGGATTTCCGGCGGGCCCGACGGTGAGAGCTGGTTCCCGAACGATGCGCTCGCCGGCCGTTTCATGA
>DASWDH010000425.1:0-6902 GCA_036395495.1 Polyangiaceae bacterium | reverse complement strand
GAAGACGTTCTGCGGGCTGATGTCCCGGTGGACGACAGTCAGCGGGCTGCCATCGTAGTCGCGCAGCTCGTGAGCGTAATGGAGACCGGCGAGGACCTTGGTGAGAATCCGCAGGTGCAGCGAGAGCGGCATCTTCGCCCGCTTCACTTTGGAGATGAGGGCCTGCATCGATTGGCCGTTCAGGTACTCCATGACGATGAACGGCCCGCCGTTGTCGATTCCGACTTCGTAGGTGTGAATCACGTTCGGATGCGACAAGCGCGCCGCCAGGCGCGCCTCGTCCAAGAACATGTGCACGAACTCGCTGTCCTGAGCGATCTCGGGGCGCATCTGCTTGACGACGAGGAGCTTACGCACCCCCGCCGGGCCGCTGGACACGGTGAGGAGCACGCGCGCCATCCCGCCCTGGCCGAGCAACGCGATCGGCCGGTACTTTCCAATGCCCTGCGGCGCTATTTCTCCGCTCAACATGCAAAAGACCTCAGGGCGTGGGAGCCAGAAACGAGTAAGAGGAATAAGAAGCACGCACCGTCATGCTGATGCTACCGATCCTTTGACCGGTCGCCTGGACTCTCGCATCGATGCGGATCGTTCCGGTCGGCGCGTTGATCAGGCCGCCGTAGCCGGTCGGATCCGTAGCGACTGCGTTCTCGTCGGGTAGACCGTCGACGTAAAAGAACCTCTTGGTCTTCTCGGTGATGCTACTGGGATCCCAGGTGGCACCGGCGGCGGGTTTGCCGGTGCAGTCGAGGATGCCGACGAAGACGGTGCCGAGCTGTGGGTCGATGGTGTTGCCCTGCACCGAGGCGAGCAAGCTGAGGTTATCGGGGGTGAAGAGCGGGACCTGGCTGTAGGTGATGTCCCGCACCAACGGCGGGTTGAAGAACAACATCGAGGTGATCCACGGATGGCCGCCGGCATCGGCCGAAGTGGTGGGCTTGAGCAGACCATATCCGTCGAATTGTGCGGGGGCCCTGAGTTGGAGAAGGCCGTCTGCACCCGGTTGGAACGGCGGGCCGAGCGGCCTGTCGCAAGCCGCGTCGAGTTTGTTGCAGAGCTGGAGGCTCACGTCGAATATCGGCACCATACCGATGAGATCCCAGAAGGGAATCGTGACCATCACCATGTTCGACGCGGGCTGTGGCCAGACTACGTGGCCGAGACAGCCCCAAATGGGATCGACCGGCGCGTCGGAAGCACCATCGCTGGGGTCACCGCCATCGGGACTCGAACCTCCACTCCCCTCGAGGGGCGCCACGCACACATGCTTGGCGCTTTCGCACTTGGCATTGGAAAAGCCGCGGTTCTTGCAATCCGCATCGACGTTGCACTGCTGCGCACTCGTGTCGAGGACGAGCGAGCACGCACCCTGCGTCGCCCCCAACACGACCGACAATACACCCACTCGGTACCTCTGAAGTTTCGCGGCTCTGGCCGCGCCGCATCGCGTCGAGCGCCCGGGAACGGTCGCGGGCACACGAAACACCTGAACGCGCACCCATGGCGCAATTAACCCATCGAACGAGGATCGGATCCGATGCAAGTGATACCCGACATCTACCACCTTTCTCGAATGGTTTCCACGCACAAGGGCCCCTAGCAATGCACACCTCTTCGCCTGCTGTGGCACCATGGCCCCGAGGTCAGTAGGGGGTGACCGGAACGTAGACACCGCGTTTCCGCCATTGTCTTGCGGTCTTCCCCATTCCAGGTCATTCGGGTGGGGTTTTCGTTTTTCGTGGTGGGTTCAAGAAGGGCGTTCTCGTGACCTTGGCCGGCACCTGGTAGCGAACGGCTTCGACCGTGATTTCCATTTCCACTTGGGTTCCGGGCGAGGCGGTCTCGCGCGTCACGAGCGCGAGCGCGATGAGCTTCTTGAGCGTGGGCGACCACGTCGTCGAGGTAGCCTTGCCGATCCGAGAACCTCCCCGGTAGACGGGAACGGCGACGCGAGAGGCGATGGGAGAGATCGCAGGGGGCAAACCGGCTCGCTCGTACACGGCTTCGAGGGATGGCCAATCGACTTCGAGCCCGACCAACTCGCGGGCGTGGCCACGTTCACGTTCGGCGACGAGCGCGCGCTGGCCCACGAAGCTGGATTTGTCGAGGTTCACCAGCCGCGCGAAACCGAGCTCGAACGGCGAGTATCTCTGGGCATCGATCATCGCCCGGCGGCTGCTCATGAAATCCACGTCGATCAGCAAGAGTCCCGCTTCGATGCGGGCAACGTCGAGCGCGAGCATGCCGGTTGGATGCAAGTCGAAGGCCGGTCCGGCCGCCGCGAGTGCATCCCACACCGACAGAGCGCTCTGCCACGGCATCCAGATCTCGTAGCCGAGGTCACCGGTGTAGCCGGTCCGCGAGATGTCCACGTTCACACCCGCGATGCGGCCGCTCTTCACCCGAAAGTACTTGAGGCCGTCGAGATCGATCTCCGCGACGCGCCGAAGCAGCCGAGCCGACATGGGGCCCTGCAGCGCGAGCGCGGCGACGCGCTCCGAGACGTCCTCGATCTCGACGTCGAGCCCGGTCGCGTTACGGTGAAACCAGCGCAAGTTGGGCTCGGCCGCGGTCCAGCGGTACACGTTCTCTTCGAGCCGCGACACCGTTCCGTCGTCGAGGACTTTGCCGTGCTCGTCGCACCAGGGGGTGTAGATGACTTGGCCGACCGCGACCTTCGTCATATCGCGGGTGATGATGCGGTCGACGAGCCGCGTCGCGTCACGGCCGCGGACGAGGTACTTGAAGAGCGGCGTGACGTCGATCAGTGCCGCCGCGTTGCGAATGGCATTGTATTCGTGTTCGTGGTGCATCTCGTACGAGCTCACCGCGTAATACCCCGACCATTCGCGGTAGTTCAGGCTCTGGCATAGAGCCAGCGTGCGCTCGTGAAACGCGGTTCCGATGGGCATGGCTGGTCAGCTCCGCAGATCTTTCAAGATTTCTCGGCTCGCGTTGAGCCCCGAAGCTCCGCTGACGACGCCCCCCGGGTGGGTGCCCGATCCGCACAGATAAAGGCCGCGGATCGGCGTTCGGTATTGCGCGCATCCGAGCAGAGGTCGGAACGTGAAGAGCTGGTCGAGCGCCGGCTCGCCGTGCAGGAGATGCCCGCCGGAAAGGCCGTATTGGTCTTCGAGGTCAACGGGCAGCAGCACCTGGTGCCCCACGATGAGATCGGGAAGGTCGGGCGCATAGGCGGCGAGCGTGTGCACGACGGTCTTCAGGACGGCGCTCCTCTGGGCGGTCCTGTCGCTCTCGCTCTGCACGTAGGGGACGAACTGCACGTGGATCGACATCGCGTGGGCGCCCGCCGGCGCGAGCGACGGGTCGAGCGCCGTTGGAATCGCGATGTCGAGCACCGGTCGCTCGGACAGCTCGCCGTATTTCACGGCGTCGAACGCTCGCTCCAGATCATCGATGCTCCTCCCAATGTGAATGCGTCCGGTGAGTAGCGCGCTTTCGTCGCCGAGGGCAGAGAAACGCGGCAGCCGCGACAACGCCAAATTCAGCTTGGCCGCCGTCCCCCTCGAGCGATAGTGGCGCATCTTGGCGACGAACTCCGGGCCGAGCTCGGCGGCATCGACGAGGCCGAGGAGCGTGTGTCGTGGGTCGGCATCGGAGACGACGACGCGCGCGGCGATCTCCTCGCCGCTTGCGAGTACGACGCCCGTCGCAGCGCCATTTTTGATTTCGATTCGGGCGACGCGCGCATCGGTGCGGATCTCGGCCCCGAAACGTCGCGCCGCCGCGGCGAGCGCCGACGTGAGGGCCCCCATTCCGCCTCGCGGAAACGCAGCCGGTGCGCTTGCGTGCCCGTCCATCGCTGCCTGCAACAACACCGACGCGCTCGTGCCAGCCGACCGCGGCCCGGCGAAGCTCGCGTAGATGCCGCGCGCCGCGATGCTCGCGCGAAGCAGCGGATGTTCGAACCACTCCTCGACGAGGTCGGCCACCGGCATGGGTGCCCAGCGAAGCAGCCGGTAGGCGTCACGCTTGCCGAGGCCACGCACCCGTCGGCCGAACCGCACCAAACTCCAGAGGTCGTGACCGCTCAGAACCTCGGTCGAGGGGGGGGTCGTCGTGAGCAACGGGGACAGGGCGGCCCCCATGCGCGCGAACGTGGCCGCGAACGCACGATAACCGTCGGCGTCGCGCGGCGAGAAGGACGCGAGATCCGCGGCCGTGCGCTCGGCGTCGTCGTGAATGCAAAGAAATTTTCCTTCGAGCGACGGCGCGAACAACCGTACGTCCGGCCTTAGCCAAGTGAGCCCGTGCCGTTCGAGCTCGAGATCGCGCATCAGTTTCGGCAACAGGGGTCCCGCCGCGTGCAGCACCGTCGAGCAGCGAAAACCCGGAGCAATCTCTTCGGTGACCGCACGTCCGCCGACGGTCGCTCGGGCCTCGAGCACCAGTGGTTTCTGGCCGGCGCGCGCTAGAAGCGCTGCGGTGACGAGCCCGTTGTGTCCCGCGCCGATGACGACGATCTCCCGCCGATGGGCCATGGCCGTTACCCGTGCTCCGTGAGGATGCGCATCGCGGCGTTGCGTCCCGGCGCGCCCATGATGCCGCCGCCGGGGTGGGTGGCGGAGCCGCACAGGTAAAGGCTCTTGATGGGCGTTCGATAGTTCGCCCACCCCGGCGCCGGTCGCAGGAAAAAGAGCTGCTCGAGCGAAAGCTCGCCTTGAAAGATATTGCCCTCGGTGAGACCGGTCATTCGCTCGATGTCGAGCGGCGTCAACACCTGCCGATGCAGGATGATGTCCTTCAAATTGGGAGCGTGCTCGGCGATCGTCTCGACGACGGTATCGCCGAACGCCTCGCGCTGTTCGTCCCAGTTGCCTTCGGCGAGGTGGTAAGGGGCGTACTGAACGAAGCAGGACATCACGTGCTTTCCCGCGGGAGCCACCGAGGGATCGGTGAGACTCGGAATCACGATGTCGATGTAGGGGCGTCGCGAGAAGCGGCCGTATTTCGCGTCGTCGTACGCGCGCTCCATGTACGCGACGCTCGGCGAAATGGAGATCGCACCGCGCAAATGCGGCCCGGCCCCCCGCAGAGCTCTGAAGTCCGGCAACCCGTCGAGCGCCAGATTCACTTTGCCCGACGAACCACGAAACTTGTAGTGAGCCAGGTCATCCACGAAATCGGCAGGCAGGTGCTCCCGGCCGACCATCTTGAAAAACGTGAGCCGTGGGTCGACGCTCGACGCGACGACCTTCGCTCGGATCTCTTCGCCGCTTTCGAGGACGATTCCGGTCGCGCGCCGCTGGCGCACCAGGATTTTCGCGGTGGGCGCCTCGGTGCGTATTTCAACCCCCGCTTCCCGAGCGGCTCCGGCAATCGCGTCGGAGATGGCCCCGGTGCCGCCGCGCGGTAACCCCCACGAACGAAAGACCCCGTCGATCTCGCCCATATAATGGTGCAAGAGCACGTAGGCGGTGCCCGGCGACCGGACGCCCTGGAACGTGCCGATGACCCCCGACGCAGCCATCGTCGCTTTGAGCACGTCCGTCTCGAACCACTGGTCGAGCAGGTCGACCGCGCTCATCGTCATGAGCTGCACTTGGTTGTACTTGTCGTCGGGCGAGAGCCTCTGAAAGCGCCGCCCCAGGGCCAGCATGTCCTTCAGCGCTCGGAGGCTGCGCGACATCGGGTCGGGCGGCGTCATCGCGAGTAGCGGCTTCACGAAGCGGCCCATTTCGACCATCGCCTTGCCGTACTCGTCGTAGGCCTCGGCATCGAGGCGCGAGTGGCGGGCGATTTCGCGCCTGCTCTTGGCGTGATCGTTCACCCGCCACAGGTAGTCCCCGTTCGGCATGGGGGTGAAGGTGCCGTCGAGCGGCAGAATCTCGAGCCCGTGACGCGGCAAGTCGAGCTCGCGAATGATCTCCGGCCGCAGCAGGGACACGACGTACGAGAAGACCGAAAAGCGAAAGCCGGGGTAAACCTCCTCGGTCGTCGAAGCGCCGCCGATCAGGTGGCGGCGCTCGACCACGAGGACCCGCCGCCCGGCGCGTGCCAGGTACGCGGCCGCCACCAAGCCATTGTGGCCGGCTCCCACGATGACGACATCGTACTCCGCGCTCATGGTGTGTTTACTACACCGAGCCCGATTGATTTTGGAGAAAGGAGCGCTCCCGTGCCCTCCGCAGGCGGGCCGAAGGCGGCGCCGAGTCACACGACCGTGCGATGGTGCGCGAACTCTGCAACGAGCCGGCAACCGGGATCACCGGATGTTTTTTCTTCTCGATCCGCTAGTATTTCGTGCTGCGCGCTCGCATAGTACGCCGCAGACGAGAAACGATCGGATGCAAAACAACGGTTTTCGCGGTCGTTTTCTGTCGGGTCTGCTCTGCGGGTGCTTGGGCCTCTTCAGCGCCTGTTCGACCGATGTCGAGTACCTGCGCGCCGGCCGCCGCGGCGTGGCCGGCGATCAACCACAAGCGGGCGCTGGCGGCGACGCCGGTTCGTCACAAGGCGGCACGGCCGGTGACGGAGGCAGTGACATCGTCGATGCGGCTGCGGACGATGGCCCCGACGCACCGCTCACCGACCCGCCCGACGGGTGCGTCAGCGGAGGGTGGGCTTTATCGTTCAGCGGCGCCGGGTCGCGCGTGACCATTCCCAATCCGACGGTGGGATCCATGCTGACGGTCCTGCCAACCAGCGCCGCGCCCCGCACCGTCGAGATGTGGATCTACGTGTAGGTACCTCAGCCCGATAGCGGCGTACCGGTGCCCGACTGGTCACCGGACCATACCGTCTTCGCCTACGGCGGGGCGATGGCCTTGCAGACGTTCGCCCTCGACATGGATCTATATCCGCAGATGGAGCTCTACGTTATTCCGGCTTCGAACAGCCTGTTGTTCAGCACCGCCCCCACCGTCTCGACCGAGCGATGG
>DASWDH010000424.1:0-2326 GCA_036395495.1 Polyangiaceae bacterium | reverse complement strand
CGGCGACGTGTACTTCGGCAAGCCACGGGGCATCGAGGGGACGCCCCGCCGCGGCTTCAACACGATGGTCTATAGCGAGGACGAGGTACGCCGCATCGCGATCGTCGCGTTCGAGCTCGCCCGCACGCGCCGAAAGCTCGTCACCTCGGTGGACAAGGCCAACGTGCTCGAGGCCTCGCGTCTGTGGCGTGACGTCGTGACGGAAGTCGGGCAGGACTATATCGACGTGGAGCTCCGCCACGCGCTGGTCGACTCCTGCGCGATGGATCTCATCCGCCGCCCGACCAGCTTCGACGTCTTGCTCACCTCGAACATGTTCGGCGACATCCTGAGCGACGAAGCGTCGGTGCTGGCCGGTTCGATCGGTCTTTTGCCAAGCGCGAGCATCGGCGAGGGCCCCGGCTTTTACGAGCCGATTCACGGTTCCGCGCCGGACATTGCCGGTCGCGGGATCGCCAATCCCCTCGGCGCCATCGCGTCGGCTGCGGAAATGCTGCGACGATCGCTGGGTCTGCCCGAGCTGGCCGACAAGATAGATCGCGCGATCGATCAAGTGCTCGACGAGGGTCGCCGTACCGCCGACCTCGGGGGAAATGTTTCGACCGAACAGATGGGAGGCTTCGTATGTCAAGCGCTCGAGCGCCTATTCTAGAGCCCGTGCAAACACCGGCACCCGTGCCCTCACCGGCTCCCACAGCGGAACCGATGCGGGGAGCACGGATTTTACTCGAGTGCCTGCTCAAGGAAGGAGCCGATACGATTTTCGGCTATCCGGGCGGCGCCATTCTGCACGTCTATGACGAGCTCGCCAAGATGCGCGGGCGGATTCGCCACGTCCTCGTTCGTCATGAGCAGGGCGCGGTCCATGCCGCGGAAGGATTCGCACGTTCGACAGGCAAAGTCGGCGTGGCGATGGTGACGAGCGGCCCCGGAGCGACCAACACCGTGACCGGTCTCGCCAATGCCTACATGGACTCGACCCCCATCGTCGTCATCAGTGGCCAGGTTCCGACGCATCTCATCGGCAACGACGCGTTCCAAGAAGCCGACGTGGTCGGAATCACCCGTCCGTGCACCAAATACAATTATCTCGTTCGCGACGTGAACGAGCTCGCGACGATCGTCAAAGAGGCTTTTTACCTGGCCAAGAGCGGACGTCCCGGCCCGGTGCTCATCGATTTGCCCAAAGACGTGTCTGCGCAGAGCTGTGTCTTTTCGTATCCCACGAAGGTGGATCTCCCTTCGTACAAGCCGAGCACCCGCGGCCATCCCATGCAGGTCCGCCGCGCCGTCGAGCTCATGTGTAAGACCGAGAAAGCCGTGCTCTACGTGGGGGGCGGCGTGGTCGCGTCCAACGGCGCCGACGAGCTCCTCGCGCTCGCACAAAAGCTCAACATGCCGGTCACTCCCACGCTGATGGGGCTCGGCTGCTTTCCGTCGGGGCACGAGCTCTGTCTCGGCATGCTCGGCATGCACGGAACGTACACCGCGAACATGACGATGGCTCAAGCCGAGCTCATCGTATCGGTGGGCGCTCGCTTCGACGATCGGGTCACCGGCAAGCTCGACGAGTTCGCCAAGCACGCGACCATCGTGCACGTCGACGTCGACCCCGCGAGCGTGAACAAGAACGTCAAAGTCGACGTGCCGATCGTGGGCGACGCCAAAACGGTCCTTCGCCAGATGCTCGAGGTCCTGCCCAACGAGCCTCCTCCCGCGCGCGAGGGTTGGTGGAAGACGCTGCGCGAGTGGCAAAAGAA
Organism: Polyangiaceae bacterium; assembly: GCA_036395495.1. GTDB lineage: Bacteria > Myxococcota_A > Polyangia > Polyangiales > Polyangiaceae > DASWDH01. Next base: position 566 of record DASWDH010000424.1, on the reverse strand, counting down.
TTTCCCGCTGTCCTTCCGCCAGAAGGAGGACGCCATCATGCCCCAGGCGCTGATGATCGCGCTGGCCAAGGTCACCCGCGGCGAGGCGATCTGCGCGACCGACGTGGGGCAGCACCAGATGTGGGCGGCGCAATATTACCCGGTTCGCCACGGCCGGTCGTGGCTCACCTCGGGAGGCCTCGGCACGATGGGCTACGGCTTGCCCGCGGCGATGGGCGCCGCCTTCGGCAACCCCGATCGCACGGTGCTCCTCGTCACCGGCGATGGTTCGTTTCAGATGACGCTTCAGGAGCTTGCGACCTGCGTCGCAGAGAATCTCGATATCAAGGTCGTCATCATGAACAACGGCTGCCTCGGCATGGTCCGCCAGTGGCAAGAGCTGTTCTACTCCCGGCGCTACTCGGAAGTGGGCATGCGCTATTTCCCGGACTTCGTGAAGCTCGCCGAAGCGTACGGCGCCAAGGGTCTTCGCGCGACCAAACCCGAGGAACTCGAAGCCGTGCTCGAGGAAGGGTTCCGCACGCCCGGCGTGGTCGTGATGGACGTCATCGTTTGCGAAGAAGAGA
>DASWDH010000423.1:0-2602 GCA_036395495.1 Polyangiaceae bacterium | reverse complement strand
GTCTTCAAAATCGAATCGCACAACCATCCATCGTTCATCGAGCCGTATCAGGGAGCTGCCACCGGCGTGGGCGGGATTTTGCGCGACGTGTTCACGATGGGAGCGCGCCCCGTTGCTTCGCTCGACTCCCTGCGTTTCGGCCGCCCCGACCACCCTCGCACCGCCGCATTGCTCCGCGGTGTCGTGGCCGGCATCGGCGGATATGGAAACTGCGTCGGAGTGCCGACCGTCGGCGGAGAGCTTCAGTTCGATGCCAGCTACGACGGCAACATCCTGGTCAACGCGTTCACCTGCGGCGTGGCACGCTCCGATCGGATTTTTTACGGTCGCGCATCGGGCGTCGGAAATCCGATCCTCTACATCGGTGCCAAAACGGGGCGCGATGGAATCCACGGCGCGACGATGGCATCCGACGAGTTCACCGCCGAAGGTCCGAGCCAGCGACCGACCGTGCAGGTCGGCGACCCGTTCATGGAAAAGCTGCTCATCGAGGCCTGTCTCGAGATATTCGGCGAGGATCTGCTGGAAGGTATTCAAGACATGGGCGCCGCCGGTTTGACGTCGTCATCGGTGGAGATGGCCGCCCGATCGGACAACGGGCTGGAGCTCGATCTCGACCTGGTCCCCCGCCGGGCCCGGCGGCTCACGCCCTACGAGATGCTTCTCTCCGAATCGCAGGAGCGCATGCTGCTCGTGGCCAAGAAAGGCCGCGAGGAGCGGGTGATCGCCATCTGCAAGAAATGGGACCTCGACGCCGTCGTGATCGGCCGGGTCACCGATACGCGCCGATGGGTCGTGCGCGCGACGCCCGGCTACGATCCGCTCGACGGCCGGGCCCCACAGCGTCGGGAACCCATCGTCGTGTGCGACCTTCCGGTTTCGTTTTTGGCCGACGCCGCACCGAAGTACGATCGGCCCCGAGCGCCCGACCTTTCGCTCCCCGCTCGTCGAGCGTTCGATCCCCGCACGATCCCCGTTCCGAGCGACCTCAAGGCGGAGCTTCTGGCAATGATAGGCTCGCCCAACCTCGGCTCGCGCCGCTGGGTCTATCGCCAATACGACCAGGTCGTGCGCGGCGGCACGGCGGTCAGGGCCGGTTCTGACGCCGGCGTGGTGCGCGTTCCCTGCCAGCTCGGCGACCGCGTGATCGAGAAGTTTCTAGCTTTCGCCGCCGATTGCAACGGCCGATACGTCGAGCTCGACCCCTATCGAGGCGCCGCCATGGCCGTCGCCGAAGCCTGCCGCAACCTGTGCGTGACCGGAGCCGAGCCCATCGGCATCACCGATTGCTTGAACTTCGGTTCGCCCGAGCGCCCGGAGATCATGGAGCAGTTCGCGCAGGCGGTCGACGGCATGGCGGCCGCTTGCCGCGCGCTGTCGGTGCCGGTCGTCAGTGGCAACGTCAGCCTCTACAACGAGACCGATGGGCGCGCCATTTTGCCAACCCCCACCATCGGTGCGGTCGGTCTCGTCGCCAAGAGCGAGGACATCGTCACCGCCCCATTCAAGCGGCCCGGCGAGGTGATCGTACTGCTGGGGCCGGGCGGCAGCGGTCTCCTCGGCGGCTCCGAATACATCGTCCGCCACACCGGCGAAGTCAAAGGGCCGCTGCCCACCCTCGATCTCGAGATGGAAAGACAGCTCCAGCATCTCTGTCTGGAGCTCGCGCGCGCGGGGCTCGTTTCCTCGATGCATGACCTGGCCGACGGCGGTCTCGCCAACGCCTTGGTCGAATGCTGCGTCGGCGGCGATGTATCGCAACCCGCCATTGGCGCCGACGTGCTGCTTGCTGATTTTGCGGTGAACACCGTCGGCGTGCTCTTCGCCGAAGAGCCAAGCCGCGTGGTGGTCTCGCTCGCATCGGACAACCTCGCCGCGGTCCGTCAGCGCGCCGAACGTGACGGCGTTCCGCTCGTCCTGCTCGGCAAGACGACGGCGCGAGACCTCGTCCTACGAGCTTCGGGCTCCGAGCTGGTCCGCGCCACGCTCGAGGAATTGCGAGGCGCCCGCGATGCATGCCTGGTCCCGATCGTCGGCGAATGAGCACGCGTGGGCTCCTCGTTCTCGAATTAGCTCTGTGCTAAGCGTGATGGGTCATGCCCTCCGAGCCCGTGCGTCCCGCTGAAATCGTCGATTTTGCCGTCATCGACCGGCTGCGACCCGAGCTTGGGAGGATCGTGGTGGCCTCCGGCGGATTCGATCCATTGCACCCCGGCCATGCGAGCAATTTACTCGAGGCGAAGAAGCTCGGCGACACCCTCATTGCGCTCGTGAACGGCGACGGTTTCTTACGCGCCAAGAAGGGCAAAGAGTTTCAGGACCTCAAAACACGATGTCAGATCGTGTCGTTTCTGCGGGGCGTCGATTACGTCGTCCCTTTCGAGATCGAAGATGACTCGACGGTCTGTGAGGCGCTGCGCCGTCTTCGCCCCCACGTGTTCGCCAAGGGCGGCGATCGCGCGGCGCCCCACCTCGTGCCGGAGTGGGCAGTGTGTCAGGAGCTAGGGATCGAAATCGTATTCGGCGTCGGCGCGAGCAAGGAATGGTCGAGCTCGAACTTCCTCAAAGACTGGGGCGAATACTGGGCGAGCACGCGCCGGGG
>DASWDH010000422.1:0-2909 GCA_036395495.1 Polyangiaceae bacterium | reverse complement strand
ACCTGCGCTCATGGTGCTCGTCGATTTGCGCAGCGCCAACAGCTGCGAGGCCAAAAAGGCGCTCTTGCCGCGGGCGAAGGAAAATGGAGACGAGCGCGTGCTCCCGGTGCTTCGCAAGCTCCAGAACGCGCAGGGCTGCGGTTTTCTCGGGCTCAGCGAATGCTGGGGCTGCCTGCACCGCGACAACGCGCTCGGCACGACGATCGAGGCCATCGAGGAGCGCACGAAAAAGTAGCGGTGGCCCGATCTAACGTGCCCGCAGCCTGGTCAGCATCGCTGAAAAATCTTCCGGCAAGCGGGACTCGAACTTCATGAAGTTCCCCTTCACGGGATGAGTGAAACCGAGCTCGATGGCGTGAAGCATCGGGCGCGGAGCGGCGATGAGCTCGGCCCGGTAGTTGCGCACGTAGACGCGTTCGCCGACGACGGGGTGACCGGCTTCGGCGAGGTGAATCCGGATCTGGTGCGTGCGGCCGGTTTCGAGCTTGCATGAAACGAGGCTTGCGCGATCGAGCACTTCGATGGGGTCGATGTGGGTGATGGCAAGCTGGCCCTCTTTTCCGAAGCGGGAGGTTCCGCGCAAGCCGTCACCCCGGTCCTTCACGAGATAGCTGCGCAAGACCGCCGCATTCACGCGCCCGTGCGCGAGCGCGAGATAACGCCGGTGCACGGTGTGCGCTCGAAGCTGCGAGGCGATCGCTTTCTTGGCGGCGACGGTACGCGAAAAAACGATGAGGCCGCTCGTCTCTTTGTCGAGCCGCTGCACGATTCCGAGCGAAGTGGGCGGTCCTCTGCCGTGCTTTCGCGGCAGAAGCGCAGCGACGAGCTGATCGAGCGTCCCTCGTTCGCCCTGCTCGTAGGGCACCGTGCTGATGCCAGCCGGCTTTTCGACCACGACCAAGTGAGGGTCCAGGTAAACGATGGCCGAGCGGGTAAGTCCCCCGGTGTCCTTCCGTTTGGGAGCACGCGGGTCGATCTCGATCGTGTCGCCGCCATGCACGCGCTGCTCAGCGGCGGTCGTGACCACGCCGCCGACGCTCACCTTGCCCCGCTCGATGAGGCTGCGCGCGTCTCCCCACGAGAGCGACGCCACGGTGCGAAGCGCTCCATCGAGGCGTCGGCCCTCGAGCGTCGCAGCGACGACGAAGGTCTGCTTGTCAGAGTCGGGTTGCACGGATCCGCATGCACGCTTCGGCGAGCACGTCGTCTTCCTTGGCGAAGCAGAACCTGAGGAACCGCTCCCCTACGGCGCTCTCGAAGAACGCGGTACCCGCGATGGAGGCGACGCCGCTTCGCTCGAGCAGCGCCATCGACGCTTGGCGAGCGTCGTCGAAGCTCGATCGCGAAAGGTCGGCCAGCACGTAATAGGCGCCCTCGGGGACCACCGGCGTGAGGCAGGCGGCCTCCAGCGCTTCGCAAATCATGTCGCGCTTCTTTTGGTAGCTCGACCGAAGTTCGAGGAAGTACGAGGCCGGTGCGGCAAAGCCCGCGGCCGCCCCGAGCTGCAGCGGCGTCGGTGCGCACACGTAATAGACGTCGTTCACCAGCGCGATGGGTTGCGCGAGCTCGGCTGGCGCGACGGCGTAGCCTAGACGCCAGCCGGTAATGCTGAACGTCTTCGATAAGCCCATGATGGTCACCGTTCGCTCTTCGAGCCCTTCGATCGTGGCCGGCGATACGTGCGCTCGACCGTCGTAACGAAAGTATTCGTAGATCTCGTCGGTGATGACCAAAAGGTCGCGCTCGTGAGCCACGCGCGCGACGATCTCGAGCTCGTCGCGCGTGAACATCTTGCCGCTCGGATTGCTGGGGGTGCAGACCACGATGGCCCGCGTGTTCGCTCGAACGGCGTTGCGCAGCCGCGCTTCGTCGAGGTGGAAGCCCGGTCCTTCGAGCGTCACGAACTGGGGCTCCAGGCCGGCCAAAAGGGCGGTGTTCAAGTGATAACCGTAGTAGGGTTCGAACAGCAGCAGGCCGTCGCCCGGGTTGAGAAGTGCCATCAGCGTGGCCGTGAAGGCGCCGGTTGCGCCGAGGGTGACCACGATGTCGGTCTGGGGATCGCGCCGGATTCCATTTTCGCGCACGAGCTTTTCGGCGATGGCTTGGCGGAGCGTGGCCGTGCCCTCTGGAAAGGAGTACGTGCTGCGGTTTTCACGAATGGCGGTGATCGCTCCCTCGCGCACCAGCGGGTGCGTCGGAAGATCGCAGATCCCCTGGCCGAGGTTGATCCCACCCACTCGATCACATTCACGGGTCATCCTTCGGATTTCAGACTGGGCGAGGTTGGCGGCGCGGTGGGCGATACGGGGCGGCACGGTGAAAGGAGTCATGCCCGACGCACATCATCGGCGCAACTCGCACGATGGAGCTCCCACCGAACCCGATCGCTCGCTTGTCCGGAGCGGGCTTCCACGATAGGAAATGAAGAGCACCGAAGGGTCTCGGCTTTGCTTGGGATTACGTTCTTTTGCGTCACGGCGTGTGGAGGGTCGGAGAGGGTTTTCGACAACGGCACGCCCGATGGCGCACGCAACGACGGGGCAGGAGGCACTACGCGACCGGACGCGAATTCGGTGACCGGAAGGCTGCGTCTGGCGTTGAGGTTACAAAAGTCGACGGCCCCGACCGTTGTTGCGATCGGGGCCGCCGTTTCTTGGCTCGGCGCTGACTACTTGGCTTCGGCCATCGCGCGGTCGATCAACTTCTTGAACTTCGGGAACGGCTGGGCGCCACTCACGAAGTAGCCGTTGATGACGAACGCCGGCGTGCCGGAAATTCCGGCATCGTCGCCGACTTTCGAGTCGGCGTCGACTTGCGGCTTGTGGGTATTGCCGTCGAGGGCGGCCTTGAACTTTCCCATGTCGAGACCGAGCTGCTCGGCGTACTTCTCGAGCGCGGGGCGCTTGAGA
>DASWDH010000421.1:0-2975 GCA_036395495.1 Polyangiaceae bacterium | reverse complement strand
GGCGACAAAAATGTAAGTGCCTCTCGCTATCGCGTGAGGTTCATGGATCGGCGTTACGCCGCCACGAGTCCGGCACGCTGACAGCTGGAGATTGTCACCCGCAGAGCTGTTCGAAGCTTCTCTTCACACGAGGTTCGTGAGCGGACCGGTGCAGTAGTCGGGTTTGCCGAACGTCTGCCGAGGATCGCCGAAGAGATTCAGGATCGAGACGAGCAGGTTGTTGTGCGATAGATGATTGTACTTGACCCAGCGCCCCGTTCGGAGGCCACCGCCGTTACCGGCGAGCAGGAAAGGCATGCCGATCTTCTTGTGACTCGGCGGGTCGGCGAGCTCGGATCCGAAGAACACCACGCTCTCGTCCAAGAGCGAGTGACCGCCCATGTCGATCGCTGCCATCTGCTGGATCAGATAGAGGTGTTGCTTCGAATACCAGGTGCCGATCTGTTCGCACTCGACCGGGCGGAAGCCCCCATCGTGCTGGTAGTAGTGATGGTGCTGTTCGAGCGTCAGCCAGGGGAACGTGTGCTTGGCTTCGGTGTCGGTCCATTGCAGCGTCGCCACCGCCGTCAGGTCGCAAGCCAGCGCCATCACCAGCATGTCGACGAAGTACTTGCCGACTTTCGGGATCGCCGCGTCGGTGGGAAGGTCGAGGACCATTCCGGTATCGTCGGCCATGAGCCCGGTCCGTGGGTTGTAATCGGACGTGTCGACCTTGGGGGGCGCTTTGCAGGCGGGATTGCTGGAAGCGCCCGCCATGATGCTCTGCTCGAGCTCGCGGATTTTCGTGAGGTGCTGATCGATTTTTTGCTGGTCGGCAAGGCCGAGTCGCGGCGAGAGCGCGGCCAGCCGCCGGTCGACGAAATCCAAAATCGACTTTTTCTTCGCGATGCGCGCAGCGCTGTCGGTGGGATTCAGCGTTCCGAAGAGCTTGTCGAAAATCTCCACCGGATCGAGCCGGGGCGAGATGGGGCTGAACATCGCGTTGTTTTCGAAGTTCAACGAATTGATGGGGTGCAGAAGGCCATGCGATTTGCCGGTCGCCCAGCGAATGGCCAACTGGAGACTGGGTATCGGCTTCTTGCCGGCGGAGATGCGGGTTGCAATCACCTGGTCGACCGAGGGGCCGCTCGCGAAATTGCGGTACAGAATCGACTGCGGGGTGCCGGTGAGCAGGGCGCAGATTCCGGCTTGATGCTGCTCACCGACGGCGCTCACCATATCGAGCCCTTCGACGATGAGAATCTTGCTCTTGACCGGCTCGAGCGGGGCGAGGATGGGGCTCAGGACGGGAGCCGTCTCGGTTCCGGTGGGGGACCACTTGTTGACCGGCTGTATGACGGCGCCCCCCGGCTGGTAAACGGCAACGAAGCGGCTGGCCGGTGCGGCTGCCGCATGTGCACCGCGTTCGGTTCCCATGATCTCGAGCCAAGGAAGCGCGATCGCGACGCTTCCCGCCCCTCGAAGCACGGCGCGGCGATCCAAGCGGAACTTTGACATGGGATGACTCCTAGGGCGTGCCGGGCAAATAGAGAAACTCGTCGGTTTGCGTCAGCGCGATCAGCATCTGACGCACGTTGTAGCCGGACTTCTGGAACGCGTCGTACACCTTGCCCTGTGCACATTCGTCGCCGGAGCCGAGTGTCCGGCCGTAGCCGAAGTCGAGCCAATGAGAGGCGAAGCAGTTCTGCGCCTCGGGCATCTCGGCGAGCGTTCGCACGAGCTCGACGGGTCCGTTGAGCGTTCCCTCGGTGCCGGGTACCCACCCGGTCGCGTCGATGGTCACCTTGTTTTCTTGGGTGCGCCAGAGCCCGACGGGGTCGTAATTCTCCAGCGTGAATCCCACCGGATCCATTTGCGAGTGGCAAGAGGCACACACCGGATCGCTCTTGTGCAAAGTGAACCGCTCACGGGCCGTGGGGGCCGAATAGGGATCGGGTGGCTTGACCTTGGCCAGAATCTCCCCCGACGGCAGTGGGATGATCCGACACAGCATCTTCTGCACGATGAACGATCCGCGAACCACCGGGTTGGTGGTGTTCGAGTGAGTCGTCCCCGCCATGATGCCGGCCTGGGTGAGGAGGCCGAGCCGTTTGGTCGGATCCAGCGGCACCTTTTGGAACGCGGTTCCCGAAATATCAGGGATGCCGTAGAACGTCGCCAGCGCCGCGTTCACGAAGGTGTACGGCGCGGTGAGCGCCGCAGGCCAGGTGCCGGGGCCCTCGAATATCTCGTATTCGAGGAAATGCTGGGTCTCCTCGTGCAGCGCCGCGCCGATCGCCGGCGAATACATCGGAAAGACCGTCCTGTCGCGCTCGAGATCGGTGAGGCCGTTGATCGGCAGCAGATTGTCGAAAAAGAAGCGAATCACCGGGCGGGCGCGCGGATCATCCACCAGGCGGGTCGCGTGGGTGAGTACCCCCTCGTTCGTCTCGAGCTCGCCCGTCTTGGCGGCATCTCGCAGGCTCTGGTCGGGCGTGGTCGCCCAAAAGAGGTACGCGAGCCGCACGGCCATTTCGTCGCCGCTCGGGCGCTTCAGATCCGGCCGCGCCTTGTCGCTCACGCCCCACTCCAGCTTGTAGAGGAAATCCGGCGACTGCAGCACCGCCTCGATCACCGAGGCGACGGCTGTGGCGAAGGTCGCATTCGGCAGCGCACGCGTGGACTTCTCGAGCGTCAGGAGCGCGTCGGCCTCGCCGGGTTCGAGGGCTCGCCGGTACGCCTTCGGAGTGAAGGTTTCGATGATGGTGCGCGCGCAAGCTTCCTCGGTGGTCGCCGTGACGGTACTCGCGCAGGGAGCGAGCTTCGCCAAGGCGGTCGGCGTGGCGGTCGCGCGGGCGGCGATGGACTCGGCGACGGTGCCGTACTGCTCGGCGAGAAGGCTGGAGACCGATTGTGCCGCGGCGTCGTTGCCGAAGCCGTTTCCGCTCTCCTCGGGTGGCAGCGCGATGGCCGGGTTGGTCGTGTCGCCCAAGAGA
>DASWDH010000420.1:0-8612 GCA_036395495.1 Polyangiaceae bacterium | reverse complement strand
GAGCCGCCGCCGCGCCCTCATCGGGTTCCGCGGGCTTCGGCCCCCTCGTAAGGGATCGGCGGCTGCTTCTACTCTTCTCGCTCTCGTTTTTCGGGCTCGGTGTCTTCAATGGTCTCACGACGTGGCCCATTCAGCGTAGGGACGAATCGACGGCCATTCGCCAGCTAGGCGAGGCATACTGCGCTCCGTCACTGACCCGAAGGACGACAAACATGGAAGAGATGACCAAGCAAGCGAGCTTTTGGGACAAATGGGTCCTCGACTCGCAAGCCTGGGAGCAGGACGCCGACAACGAGCGGCGACTTCACTGCGTCTTCGACGCGGTGAAGAAGGGGGCGCGTTCAGGCGCGAAGCTGCTCGACGTCGGGTGCGGTTCGGGTTGGGCGACGCTGAAGCTCGCGGCTCTTCCCGGCATGGGTGAGGTGACAGGCACCGATCTTGCCGGCGACGCCATGGCTCGCATGCGCGAAACGGCTCCGGGTGTGGAGTGGATCGCTGGCGATTTCATGACCCTCGATTTTCCCAAGGCACCTTACGACGTCGTCGTCTGCATGGAGACGATCAGCCACGTTCCCGACCAGCAAGCATTCGCGCGCCGGATCGCCGAGCTCACCGCGCGCGGCGGCCTCGTGATTCTCACGTCGCAGAACCCGCACATCTGGGGCAACGCGAGCTGGGTGGGCCCCCCTGGACCGGGGCAGCTGCGCAACTGGCCGTCACGCGAGCGGCTACGCGAATTTTTCCAGCCGTTCTTCGAGCTCGAGCCGATTCGAACGTGCGTACCGGGACCCATCGCCGATCGCGGAGCGCGGCGTTGGCTCACGAACCGGTACGCCAATCGCTTCGGCAATGCGCTTTTCGGGACGGAGCGATGGGCAGGGTGGCGCGAAGCGCTCGGATGCGGGTGTAGCCTGGTGGTGGTGGGGAAGAGAAAATAGACAACCGCGCCGCCAAGCACGGGTCGTCCTCGGAACTTCGGCCGAGGAAACTACCGAGATTCTTTCGGGAGGACCCTTGACCTCCACGACGTTGGATCCATGTTTCGGGGCCTATGCGCTATGTCGTTGCGGGTCTGGCGCTCCTCGTCCTCGTGGGGGGGCTCGCGGCTGTCAAATTCACGCAGATCTCGTCGCTGATCAGCACTGGCAAGCAGATGCAGAAGATGGGGCCCCCGCCCGAGGCGGTGGGCACGGCCGTCGCCCATGACCAGACCTGGGGAGGGTCGGTCGCGGCCGTCGGCACGATCACGTCCGTCAAGGGAGTGGCGATCAGCACCGAAGTGCCCGGCATCGTTTCGGCCATCCGTTTCGAATCGGGCGCCGTCGTGAAGCAAGGGCAAATCCTCGTCGAGCTCGACAGCAAGGCCGAGCGAGCACAGCTCGCGTCGATCGAGGCCCGCAAAGAGCTCGCCACCTCGAACGTCGGTCGCACGCGGGCCCTGGTGGCCGAAAAAGCCATTGCCCAGGCGCAGCTCGATACCGATGAATCCGCCCTCAAGACGTCCAGCGCCGAGCTCAAAGCACTGCGGGCTCAAATCGACAAGAAGGTGGTGCGCGCTCCTTTCAGCGGCAGGCTCGGCATTCGCCAGGTCAACGTTGGACAATACCTGAACCCGGGCACGACATTGACGGAGCTCGAAGCGACCGACACGGTATTCGTCGATTTCACCGTTCCACAGCAGCAGCTCGAGACGGTCTCGGTCGGTATGAGTGTCGAGGTGACCATCGAGGGTCTGGCCGGCGTATCGGCGCAAGGTACCGTCGCCGCGATCAACCCCACCGTCGATGCTACGACGCGCACGCTGAAGCTCCGTGCCAGCGTTCCCAACAAGGACGAAAAGCTGCGTCCGGGGATGTTCGCCAAGGTCGCCGTCGTCCTGCCCGACCAGGGGACGGTGGTCGCCATTCCTGCTTCCGCGATCGTGCGCGCTTCGTACGGCGATTCGGTCTTCGTCGTCGAGGACAAAAAGGATGCATCGGGCAGCCCCGTGGCCAGCCCCGATGGCAAACCGGCCAAGGTCGCACGCCAGCAGTTCGTGCGGGTCGGTCAGCCGCGGGGCGATTTCGTGGCCATTGCCGACGGCGTCAAGTCGGGACAGGAGGTCGTTACCGCCGGCGCATTCAAGCTGCGCAATGGCGCCGGCGTGATCGTGAACAACGAAATCAAGCTCGACCCCCAGCTCGCCCCGCGCCCGGAGAATCGTTGAGGCACCCGTGAAATTTACCGATCTTTTCGTCAAGAGACCGGTACTGGCGATCGTCGTCAACCTCGTCATCATCATCGCCGGTCTTCAGGCGATCCGTTCTCTCAATGTCCGGCAATATCCGAGAATCGAGAGCGCGTCGGTGGTCGTCCGCACCGCTTATATCGGTGCCAGTTCCGATCTCGTTCGAGGCTTCATCACGACTCCACTCGAGCGGGTCATCGCGGCGGCTGACGGCGTCGACTACATCGAGTCGCAGAGCGTCCAGGGGCTATCGACGATCAGCGTCCGGCTCAAGCTCAACTTCAACGCCTCGAGTGCCCTCGCCGACATCACTTCGCGCGTGAACCAGGTGCGCGCCGACCTGCCGCCGGAAGCGGAGATTCCGGCCATCAATCTCGAGTCCTCGGATTCGCTCTTCGCGTCGATGTACTTGAGCTTCTCCTCGTCCATTCTCGAGGACAACCAGGTCACCGATTATCTGCTTCGGATCGTCCAGCCCCGTCTATCGGCGATCGCGGGCGTGCAGCGCGCCGACATTCTCGGCGGGCGCACATTCGCCATCCGCGCCTGGCTGAAGCCGGAACGCATGGCGGCGCTGAACGTGAGCCCGGCTCAGGTGCGGCAGGCGCTTTCGGCCAATAATTACCTGTCCGCTGTCGGGCAGACCAAGGGCCTCTTCGTGCAGCAGAACCTGACGGCGTCGACCGATCTGCATTCCGTCCAGGAATTCCGAAAGCTGGTCATTCGCCAGCAAAAAGGGTCGCTCGTGCGGCTCGAGGACGTCGCCGATGTCGTGCTCGGCTCCGAGAACTACGACCAGGAGGTGCGATTCTCGGGAAAGAAGGCGGTGTTCATGGGCGTCTGGGTATTGCCCAACGCCAACTCCCTCGACGTGATTGCTCGCGTGAGAAACGAGCTGGAGGCGATTCGGCGAGATCTGCCGAGCGGGATGGAGGCGAACATCGCCTTCGACGCCACCAAGTACATCGACAACGCGATCCACGAAGTCGTGCAGACGCTGCTCGAGACGGTGCTCATCGTCATGGTGGTCATCTTCCTGTTTCTCGGCTCGTTTCGCACGGTGCTCGTGCCCATCGTGGCGATCCCTCTGTCCCTCATCGGCGCGGTTTTCCTGATGCAGGCGTTCGGGTTCACGCTGAACCTGCTCACACTGCTGGCCGTCGTTCTCTCGGTGGGGCTCGTGGTCGACGATGCGATCGTCGTCGTCGAAAATGTCGAGCGGCACATCCGGCTCGGCCAGCCGCCACTCGAGGCTGCGCTCGTCGGCGCACGCGAGCTCGTGGGTCCGATCATCGCCATGACGATCACGCTGGCGGCCGTCTACCTCCCCATCGGTTTCCAGGGGGGGCTCACCGGTGCGCTCTTTCGCGAGTTCGCGTTCACGCTGGCCGGCGCGGTGTTCATCTCCGGAGTCGTGGCGCTCACGCTTTCGCCGATGATGTCATCGCGGCTGCTGCGCGCCGAACCGCACAGCGGTTTTTTGGTCAGGAACATCGATCGCGGCTTCGATTTCATCAAGCGCACCTATGGACGGGCCCTCGAATGGACGCTCCGGACGAGAGGCGCCTTCTACGCGGCGTGGGTCGTCCTGACGCTGCTCATCGTGCCGATGTACATGTTCTCGCCGGCCGAGCTTGCTCCGATCGAAGATCAGGGGGTGGTCTTCGGCGCGATCGAGGTGCCGCCCAACGCGACGCTCGAGCAGGTCGTGCCTTACACCGAAGAAATCAACCGGCATTTCATGTCCACGCCGGAGTTCGACCACAGCTTTCAGATCACGTTCCCTACCGGCGGCTTCGGGGGCATGCTCGTCAAGCCCTGGGAAGAGCGCAAGAGGAACATCTTCCCCATCCAGGAAGAAATGCAGCGAAAGCTGTCCACCATCGCCGGGATACGGGCTCCTGCGTTCTTACCTCCCGCGCTGCCGAGCGCCGGCCTCCTGCCGGTCGAGTTCGTGATCGCGTCGACGGCCAGCCACGAGGAGCTGCTCCGTTTCGCCCAGCAGCTCGCGCAGGAAGCGCTGAAGAGCGGCCAGTTCGCGTTCCCGCCGATCACCGACGTCCGTATCGATCAAGCCAAGTCCGAGATCGTCATCGACCGCGACAAGGTCGCGTCGATGGGGTTGAGCTTGCAGCAGGTCGGAGCCGACCTTTCCTCGATGCTCGGCGGCAACTTCGTCAATCGCTTCAACATCGAGGGCCGCAGCTACAAGGTCATTCCGCAGATCGAGCGCGCCGGCAGGCTCACGGTCAATCAGCTGAACGACATCCACATCACCGGGCCGAACGGGCAGCTGATGCCGCTCAGCGCGATCGCCAGCATGCGGGAGGGCGTCGAGCCGCGCACGCTGAACCGGTTCCAGCAGCTCAATGCCGTGAAGATTTCGGGGATGGCTCCGCGGGGTCTCGACGCGGGGCTTCGGGTACTCGAGGACGCCGCCGCCAGGATCCTTCCTCAGGGCTACCGCGTCGACTACACCGGCGAGTCGCGCCAGCTTCGGCAGGAATCGGGCAAGTTTCTCCCGGCCATGGGGCTCGCCCTCGTGCTCATCTTCTTGGTGCTCGCCGCGCAGTTCAACTCTTTCCGCGACCCGTTCGTCATCCTGGCCGGCTCGGTCCCCCTCGCCCTCTTCGGCGCGACGATTTTCATGTTCCTCAAGTTTTCGGGGCCGCCGGGGCTGCATTTCAGGCTGACCGAAGGGTGGACGACAACACTCAACATCTACTCGCAGGTGGGCCTCGTCACCCTCGTCGGTCTCATATCGAAGAACGGGATTCTGATCGTCGAGTTCGCCAACGTTCAACAGCTGAAGGGCTTGAGCAAGCTCGAAGCGGTCAAGGCTGCGGCGGCGACGAGGCTGCGGCCCGTTCTGATGACCACCGTCGCAACGGTGGCCGGTCACTTTCCGCTCACGCTGGTAACGGGGCCCGGCGCCGTCGCACGCAATTCCATCGGCGTCGTGCTCGTTGGCGGCATGAGCATCGGCACGCTTTTCACGCTGTTCTTCGTGCCCGCTCTCTACCTTCTCATCGCGAAGGATCACTCGCGCGAGCGGGCGGCGCAGCCCGCCGCGACGGCGCGTCGCGAAGAGGTGAGCGGCGCCGACGGATTCCCCGCACTTCCCGCGAACGTCGCGCCGGGAAAGTAAACGCGAAGCGACAGCGATTGGCAGTTGTCTGCATACCCTATGTGAGGCCGCTTCGGACTCATCCATGCCAGTTTCGAGCCGCTCGTTGTCATCCCCGAAGGGATGCACTCGAGCCTTGCGGGATGACGGTCACCAGCATGACGCGGTGGATTGACTTCCCGGCGGTCATGCAGTAAACGTTTACTGCATGACCGAATTCAAGCCTCGTGACACACGCAGAGTGCTGCTGGATGCAGCTGCGGAGGAGTTTGCCAAACACGGCCTGCAAGGCACGCGGGTAGAGGCGATCGTCAAACGGTCGGGCGTGAACGAGCGGATGATTTACCATCACTTCGGCAGCAAAGACGGTCTCTACCGAGCGGTGCTCGCCGACCAATGGATGGAAATGGGGAGCGTCTGGGAGCACGCCCTCACACGCGCGAGCCAGCTCGAACCCCGCCGGGGATTGGCGGTCGCATTCTGTGCCATGTTCGAGCGCTTCGCCGCGCGCCCTCTAATGGTGCCGCTGGCGATTCACGAGTCAATGAGCGGCTGGAAGGCCCTACCGGAGGCAACCCTGGCGCAGGTGCCGGCCGAGATCCGGAAGCTCTATGCGCGCGGTCAGCGGGAAGGAGTGTTCCGGAGCCACTGCGACTTCGAAACACTCTATCTGACGCTGATGGGTGCGCTGACCTCGCTCACGGTCGTCGCGCCGCGCTTCTCTGACATGCGCGAGCAAGGTCGAAAGGATCCGGCGTACCTGGGCCGAATAGCCGAGCGGATGATCGATCTCGTCCTCGACGGCGCCAGCCGCGCGAACAGCCAAAAGAGCAAGACAAGGAGCCGCAAATGATAGAAGACGTCGTCATCATAGGTGGAGGACCGACCGGACTGATGCTCGCCTGCGAGCTCCATTTGGCGGGAGCGCGAGCGGTGGTGCTCGAACGATTGTCCGAACCGACCGGATTGTCGAAAGCGCTCGGTTTATCCGGAAGGGGGGTCGACCTGCTCGATCATCGCGGGCTAATCGAACGCTTTCGACGGGGTCAGGCGAGTGCCGCGTCGATCGCGGGCTTCATCCATTTCGGCGGTATTCCGATCGACGTCCGTCGGCTGAAG
This sequence comes from Polyangiaceae bacterium, assembly GCA_036395495.1. Lineage (GTDB taxonomy): Bacteria > Myxococcota_A > Polyangia > Polyangiales > Polyangiaceae > DASWDH01. The sequence continues at coordinate 2,139 of DASWDH010000420.1, read as the reverse complement.
GGCGAGCCGCCGAAGTTCCTCTTCGTTCTGCAAGCGGTGACCGAAAGTCTGCTCGCCGAGCGAGCCAACGAGCTCGGCGTCGAAATCCACCGCGGCCAGGAGCTCATCGGCCTCGAGCAGGACGCAGACAGTGTGCACCTCGGCGTTCGCACGGCGGATGGCGAGCGGCGGCTCCAAGCACGCTTCGTGGTCGGATGCGATGGTGGCCGCAGCTCGGTCCGCGAGCTAGCGGGAATCGGATTTCCCGGCACCGCCCCCACCCGGTTGCTCCGGCTGGGCGACGTGAAGATTTCAGGATTGACCGAGGATCGAGCCACATGGCGCGACGGCAGGCCCCCGTTTCCCCCGCTGGATGGCGGATACTTTCGTGTCATCACCGCCGAGCCCTACCCAACCGGCTTCGATCGCGAAGTACCGATGACGCTCCAGGAGTTGGGCGAAAGCGTACGGCGGACCACTGGCCGAGACGTCCCCATGACAGAAGCCAGGTGGCTGTCTCGGTTCACCGACGCTAGCCGTCAAGCCGAGCGCTATCGGGTGGGGAGAGTGCTCCTGGCTGGCGATGCGGCGCACATTCAACTCCCCGCTGGCGGGCCGGGGTTGAGCACCGGGCTCAGCGACGCCGCGAATCTCGGGTGGAAGCTGGCCGCGCAGATCCAGGGTTGGGCCCCGCCGGGTCTTCTCGACACCTACCACCAGGAGCGTCACCCCGCGGGAGCCCGTGTGCTGATGCACACGCGGGCACAGGGCTTGTTGCTGAGCCCTGGAGAGCACACGCCGGCGCTGCGCGAGCTGTTCGGGGAGCTGATGCAGGATGATCAGACGATGCGTCGGCTCGTCGATCTCTTGCAGGGGAACGACGTGCAATACTCGATGGAGGATGGCCAGGAAGCGCATCCTCTGGTCGGAAGATGGGCCCCGGAGTTGACCCTGGTCACCGACCGCGGCGTGCTGCGGCTCCCCGAATTGATGCATAGCGCACGCGGCGTGCTGCTCGAGCTGGGCGATCAGGTCCAGCTGCGAGAGCAGGCGGCGAAGTGGCGCGACAGGATCGAGGTGGTCGCTGCGAAATGTCCTTCGGGAGCGCCCGCGGACGCGCTCTTGATCCGGCCGGACGGTTATGTCGCATGGGCGGGTAGCTCGATCGGCGAATTGGATCGCTCGTTCCGGCGCTGGTTCGGTGACCCAATCGAGGGAGAAGCCATTGAGACTTCCGTCGTCGAGCGCCTCGATGTGAGGACCACATGCTGACGGCAGATGAGGAGCGACGTCCGAAGCAAGGCGATCGATACGGCGTGCCGAAGTACGACTACCATCCGGGTGGACGACTCCAGCTGTCGCTGCACGAGTCCTTCGGCGCGCGCACTTCTTGATTCTGCAGCTCAACATGTGGAATCTTCATCGCATCAAATGAAGAGACGGGCCAGAGATGGCAATCCATCCATTCATCGTCTCGCGCAGTTATCGCCTGCACATGGGCGGGGATCTGCCCTCGAACCGACCTTTGGGCTGAAGACGACACCGACGAAGAGGACGTCGCTCGGGTGGAGTTCCTGTCGACGGTCGACCGCGAAGTTCATACCGACGAAGGGATGAAGGTACGGCTCCGCATCAAGCGTCACGAGTGCATTGGCGCCACTCGCCAACGAAGTACCGGTGATGACGTCCATCGCAAGGTGAAACGGCCCGACCGGCGGACTACTCCATCCCGCCAGGAGCCCCCATCGGTCGTCGGCCATCGGAAAGCTGCCGCGAAACGCGCAGGCGTCGGCGCACCGAGTTGTCCGCTCGGCGGGGGCGAGGCTGGCGAACGTGCCGAGCGTTAAGCTTCCGAACTCGGTCCGTCTCGACGCGAACGCCTTTGTAAAGGAGATGTAGACGAGGTCTGCGCTCGACTCGGCGTTCGAAGACAGCTGGTACACGCCGAGCGCAGTTGCCGGGCGCCAGCCTCGTTCATCCGCCAGCGCAATCTTCGCGTTGGCCAGAGGTGTCGCTCGCGCGCCACGCTCGTCGGTAGGCAGCCAGACATCGGCGCCGACTTCGATTGCGAAGAACCTGCCCGCCCCGGTGGTGAGGCCGCTCCACAGACCCGCTTGCGCTCCGGTCGCCGTCTGCGACGTGTACGCAACGAGATCCCCC
>DASWDH010000419.1:0-11628 GCA_036395495.1 Polyangiaceae bacterium | reverse complement strand
GCCCCAATAAATGCGGCACGATGATGTGTACGCCCAAGAATTGCGCGCAGGTCGGTGCCGAGTGCGGCAAGGCTTCCGACGGCTGCGGCAACATCATCGAATGCGGCACCACGTGCCCGGCGCCCACCGTCTGCGGCGGCAGCGGCGATCCCAACAAATGTGGTTGCACGCCGAATACGTGCGCGATGCTCGGCAAAAACTGCGGTTCGATCGCCAACGGGTGCGGGGGCACCCTCGACTGCGGAAACTGTACGGCGCCTTTCACCTGCGGCGGAGGGGGCGAGCCCAACGTCTGCGGCTGCGCCCCCAAGACCTGCGCGAGCCTCGGCGCGCAATGCGGCGTCATTTCCGACGGCTGCGGCGGCAATCTGGACTGCGGCATTTGTGCCGCGCCCTATTCGTGCGGCGCGAACGGCACGCCGAACAAGTGCGAGTGCAAGCCGGTCACCTGCGCTGCCGTGGGGGCCAACTGCGGCTCGATCTCCGACGGGTGCGGCGGAATGCTGTCTTGCGGCGCCTGCGGGAGCAACGAGGTCTGCGGGGCGGGAGGGCCCAACAAGTGCGGCCCCGGCACCTGCGTACCGCAAACCTGCACGAGCCTCGGCTACAACTGCGGCACGGCGTCGGACGGCTGCGGGGGCACGCTCAATTGCGGGGTGTGCCAGCAGCCCCGCGTCTGCGGAGGCGGCGGCGTTGCCAACAAGTGCGGCTGCACGCCGAAAACCTGCGACGCGCTCGGCGCGAGGTGCGGCACTGTCGACGACGGCTGCGGCACGATGCTCGTCTGCCCGAAGTGTGGACACGGCTTCGTTTGCTCGAACAATCAATGCGTCAAGCAATGAGGGACTAAAGCGGTATGTTGCCGTGCTTTTTGGGGGGGGTGCTCTGCCGCTTGTCCTTGAGCACATCGAGGGCTTGCCCGAGCCTGCGCCGGAGCGTTCGCGGATGGATGACGTCGTCGATGAAGCCTAGCTCGGCAGCCTTGTAAGGATTGGCGAAGCGCGCGCGGTACTCGTCGACGAATTGGGTGCGGACTTCGGCGGCGTTTCCGGCCTTCTCGATCTCGCGCCGGTAGATGATGCTGACCGCACCGTCGGGACCCATCACCGCGATCTCCGCGGTGGGGAAGGCGAGGTTGATATCGGCGCGAATGTGCTTGGACGCCATGACGTCGTAGGCGCCTCCGTATGCTTTGCGGGTGATGATCGTGATCTTCGGCACCGTCGCCTCGGCGAACGCGTAGAGGAGCTTGGCGCCGTGCTTGATGATGCCCCCGTACTCCTGATCGGTTCCTGGCAGAAAACCGGGCACATCGACGAACGTGACGAGCGGCAAGTTGAAGCAATCGCAGAAGCGCACGAAGCGCGCGGCCTTGATGCTCGCGTCGATGTCCAGGCATCCGGCCAAGTACATCGGTTGGTTGGCGACGACGCCGATCGGCCGGCCGTCGACGCGCGCAAAGCCGACGACGATGTTGGGGGCGAATCTTTCGTGGATCTCGAAGAGGTAGCGATCGTCGACCGCCGCGCGAATCACGTCTTTGATGTCGTACGGCTTGTTGGAGGCGTCGGGGACCAGCGTGTCGAGCTCCGGGATATCGCGCTCGATGGGGTCCGTCGTGGCGCGGCGCGGAGGGTCTTCTGCATTGTTCGATGGCAAAAACGACAGCAGCTCGCGGACGAGGGTGAGACAGGCGCGGTCGTCCGGAGCCGTCAGGTGACAGACGCCGCTCTTTTGCGCGTGGGCGAGCGCACCCCCCAGCGCTTCCTTGGTCACCTCTTCGTGGGTGACGGTCCGGATGACGTCCGGCCCGGTGATGAACATGTAGCTGGTGTGCTCGACCATCAGGATGAAGTCGGTGATGGCCGGTGAATAGACGGCTCCCCCAGCGCAGGGTCCGAGGATGGCGCTGATCTGGGGAACGGTTCCCGACGCCAACGTGTTACGGAGAAAAATGTCGGCGTAGCCGGCCAGGGATTCGACTCCCTCCTGGATCCGGGCGCCACCGGAATCGTTCAGCCCGATGACCGGAGCGCCGACCTCGGTTGCGAGATCCATGATCTTGCAGATCTTGGCGGCATTCGCCCCGGAAAGGGAGCCACCGAAGACGGTGAAGTCTTGGGCAAACACGAACACTTTGCGGCCGTCGATTTTGCCGTAGCCGGTGACGACGCCGTCGCCCAAGATTTTCTGATGCTGCATTTCGAAGTCGACGGCGCGATGAGTGACGAAGCGGCCGGTTTCGACGAAGCTCCCTTCGTCGAGCAAGAGCTCGAGTCTTTCGCGCGCGGTCAGCTTGCCCGCCTCGTGCTGCTTGGCGATGCGCGCTTCACCTCCTCCCTCGAGAGCCCGCGCATTGACCTCGTCGAGCCTCTCCTTGGGCGAGCTCGCCTTGGACTCCGTCAGGGGAACCGAGCTGCGGCGGGGCGGCGTCGACGAGGACATGAGTGCAGAGTAGTGCGAGCAGCTATCCAGGGTCGAGGTACTCGACTTCCACGCCGCGAAAGGTGCGAAGCAGCGTGCGGCCCGCCGAGCGACCTACGACGAAATCGGGCGACAACGGGACCTTACCCATGCCCCCCGGCGTGTCCACGATGAACTTCGGCAGCGCGATGCCCGAGAGGCGGCCCTGCAGTGCCTCCATCAACCGAAGACCGGTATCGATCGGCGTTCGTAGATGGGCCGTCCCCCGGACCGGATCCGCCTGCAGCAGGTAATAGGGGCGAACCCGATGACGCACGAGCCCGCGGAAAAGCGTCTCCAAGGTGGCGGCGTCGTCGTTGATGCCGCGCAGGAGCACCGTCTGGTTCATCACCGGAAATCCTGCGTCGACGAAGCGCCGGCATGCTGCCGCGGAAAGACGGGTGAGCTCCTTGGGATGATTGAAATGGGTCATCACCCACACCGGATGGAACTTGCGCAGCGCGCGGACCAGCTCCGGCGTGACGCGCGTGGGTAGCGTCACCGGGACCCGGGTGGCCAAGCGGATCGTTTCGATGCTCGGAATCGCACGAAGCCTCGCGAAGAGGGCGACCAGGCGATCGGTGCTCATCACGAGTGGGTCGCCGCCGCTCACGATGACATCGCGAATTTCCGTATGCGCCCCGAGCCACTCGAAAGCCTTCGCCAGATGATCGAGTGAGCGGGCGCCCCCTCCGGCTCCGACCATCCGCGACCGCGTGCAGAAGCGGCAATAGACCGAACAGCGATCGGAGACCAACAGCAAGGCTCGATCCGGGTAGCGCGATACGAGATCCGGCGCGACCTCGTGCGCTTTCTCCCCGAGCGGATCGAGGAGATCGCCGGGCACCTCGCGACCCTCGGCGAGGTGCGGCACGCATTGGCGCCGAATGGGGCAATTCGGATCGCTGCGATCGGCGAGCGAAAGATAATAGGGCGTGATCGCCATCGGCAGCCCGGCGCGCTCGGCGCGCTCGACCCCGAGCCTCTCGTCGGCGGTGAGCTCGAGGGCGAGCTCGAGCTCGGCCATGCGGGTGACCGCGTGGCGGAGTTCGTCGGTCCAATCGCGACGGCGCGGCTCGGCGTTTTTCATCACCGCTTCTTGGCATCCGGGGGCGCGGCGGGGGGCACTTCCACTTTCGCGAGCGCCTGCTCGTCGATGGTGACGGCAAACTGCTTTCGCAGCTCGATCTCCAGCGTTTTCTCGCGCTCGGCAATTTTGGCTTGGAGGATCGCCACGCGAATCGAGCGGTCCGCGTCGGTGAGCGTGCGCTCGTGAGCGTCGGATTTTCCGACCATGCGCACGACGTGATAGCCCCCCTCCGCTTCGACCGCCCGACCGAGCACTTCACCGATCGCCCCGATCTCGAAGACGGCGGCTCGGACCTCCGGCGGCACCCGCGGGTTGTCTCCCCGCGCATCGCCGAGAGGACCTACGATCCCGAGATCCCCGGCCAGTTCGAGCGGCGGCCCTTGCGTGCCCTTTTTGGGAGCATCGAGCGAATGCTTTTGAAAGAGCTCGCCCCAATCGCGCGCATTCGCCTTTTTCGCGAGGGCGAGAACCTTCTGCGCGGTCTCTTTGTCTTTGACGACGATGTGAGCCACGCGCCGGCGCTCGGGCTCGCGAAAATCGGCTCGGTGGCTTTCGAAATACGCGCGGACCTCGTCTTGCGGAATGTCGGCTGGAGCCGGCAGTCCGCGTCGCGCCTCCGCCAATACCGCCTCGCGCAGGATCTGGCGGATGCCTTGCTGCGTGTCCGGCTGCTGATCGAGTTTTTTCTGGCGCGCCTCTTGAGCGAGCAATTCGACGTCGATGATTTCCTCGAGAAGCTCGCGGCGCCGCTCGGGCGATTGGTAGCGAAGCCGATCGAACTGGTCCATCCGTTCGAGCGTGGCGGCATAGTCGCCGAGGGTGATGGTGCGATCACCCACCTTGGCGACGACGCGCGCCGCCATCTCGGGGGTGAGACCGGCGGGCAGGGGCCCGGCGTCGGCGCGTTTGGCGCGATCGAGCGCCCGCTCGTTGCACGCTGCGCCGAGGAGGACGAACAGGATCGCGCCGTAACGCCGCGGGGGTTGCACGCCGCGGGTGCATACTACTCCAGAGGCGCGGCGGCCAGTGCCGTGGGGCACGAGTCCTGCGCGGACGATTCCGCTTTCGGCCCATTTCCTTGTCTTTGATTGCGGCACGACGCCTCCGCTGGTAGCTCCCATGTCGTGAACATCCGCGACGACTCGCTGCCCCCTCCGCCCGCATCGCAGCCGGGCAAGCTTCGCTACCCACGGGTCGTCCTCAAACTGAGCGGCGAAGCGCTTTGCGGGGTGGAAGGGGGATTCGGCATCCAGCCGCAAACGCTGGCGACGTTCGCTGCCGAGCTTGCCGAGGTGCATGCCGAAGGGGCGCAGATCGGCATCGTGGTGGGGGGCGGCAACATCTTCCGCGGGCTCAAAGGGGCGAGCGCGGGCATGGATCGCGCGCAGAGCGACTACATGGGCATGCTGGGAACCGTGATTAATGCCCTCGCGCTGCAGGACGCCTTGGAGAAACGGGGGGTCCCGACCCGCGTCATGACCGCCCTCGAGGTGCGCCAGGTCGCCGAGCCTTACATTCGGCGGCGCGCGATTCGCCACCTGGAAAAGGGTCGGCTGGTGATTTTTGCCGCCGGGACGGGCAACCCCTACTTTTCGACCGACACGGCCGCCGCGCTCCGGGCCATGGAAATCCACGCGAGCGCCCTTTTCAAAGCGACCAAGGTCGAGGGCGTCTACGACCGGGACCCGGCTCGTCACGACGACGCGAAGATGTTCACGCGCCTCACCTACGACCGCTTTCTGGCCGACCGCATCGGCGTCATGGACTCGACCGCGGTCACCCTTTGCCGGGACAACAAGATGCCCATCCGGGTCTTCAAGCTCACCGAGCGCGGCAATATCCGCCGTGTTTGTATGGGCGAGGACATCGGCACCATCGTCGATTCTTAAAAAAAAGCATTTTGTAAGCGTCTCGCCCAGCGAGATTGCCCCCCTTGCTCGTGCGGCCTAAGCTCTGCGCGGAGGCCGCGCACCCCCTTGGACGAGGCCCACCCACCATGTGGCAATCGCTACCTTTGTTCGGAAAGCTCGTCCTTTACGCCGTGATGATCGCGGCCGCGTACACCTTCTCGGTGGCCATCGTTTCCGGCCGCGGCCGGCCGCGTTACCTCCAAGCGGCGAGACTCGGAGCGTACGGCACCGTGAGCTTGATTGGGCTCGCGGTCTTGTGCCTGGCCTACGCGTTCGTGACCCATGATTTTCGCATCAAATACGTCGCCCATTACTCCGACCGGTCGATGACCACCGGCTACCTGCTCACCTCTCTCTGGGGCGGTCAGGACGGTTCGCTTCTCTGGTGGCTCTTTCTACTCAGCGTCTATACCGCCGTGTGCGTCAGATGGCTGAAGGGCCGGTTCCGTGAGCTTCAGCCGTACATCATCGCGACGCTGATGGTCATCGTCCTCTTTTTCTGCGTGCTCATGACCTTCGCCGCCAACCCGTTCGCGACGAGCATCGCTGGCGCGCACGTCGACGGAGACGGGCTGAACCCGCTCCTGCAGAACTTCTACATGATCATCCATCCGCCGAGCCTCTACACCGGCTTCGTTGGGTGCTCGGTGCCGTTCGCCTTCGCGATCGCGGCGCTCGTCACCGGAAGGCTCGACAACGAGTGGGTCGCGGCGTGCCGCAAATGGATGCTCTTCGCATGGCTATTTCTTTCTATCGGCAACGCGCTCGGAATGCTGTGGGCTTATGAAGAGCTCGGTTGGGGGGGCTATTGGGCCTGGGACCCGGTCGAGAACGCCGCCTTTTTGCCGTGGCTCACCGCCACCGCCTTCGTCCACTCGATGATGATTCAGGAGCGGCGCGGGATGCTCAAGGTGTGGAACGTCTCGCTCGTGCTGCTCACCTTCTTTCTCACGATTTTCGGTACGTTCCTCACGCGCTCGGGGCTCATCGCGAGCGTCCACTCTTTTGCGCAGTCGAACATCGGCACCTACTTCATCTGGTTTCTCGGGTTTCTCATCGCCGCCTGCGTCGGCCTCGTCGTTTGGAGAGTTCCGCGAATGCGGAGCGAAGGTCGCATCGAGGCCGTGCTCTCGCGCGAAGCTGCCTTTCTCGCCAACAACTGGGCGTTTCTCGGCATCATGGTGTTCATTCTCGTCGCCACCACATTTCCGCGCATTTCGGAGTGGCTGATGAACCAGCAGTCCACCGTCGGGCCGACGTTCTACAACGCCTGGCTGCCGCCGGCCGGCCTCATCCTCTTTGCTCTGATGGGGATCGGCCCTCTGCTCGCCTGGCGAAAGACATCGTCTCAGATGTTCAAGCGAAGTTTCTTCGCGCCGACGGCCGCCGGCCTGATCATGGTCATCTTGCACCTGTCGTTCGGCCGCGCTCTGCGTTTCCCCGCCTTCGTCACGCCGGATCGCATTTACGAGGGTTTCGTGGGGACCGCGCTGCAAAAATTGGGTGGTGTTCTTCCGCTCGTCTCGACCTTTCTCTGCGCTTTCAACGTGGCCGTCGTCTTTCAGGAGTACAAGCGCGGCATCGCGGCGCGTCGGCGCGCGGCGAGCGAATCGTTCCTCGGCGCGCTCGTCAATTTGGTCGCCAAAGCGCGCCATCGCTACGGCGGCTACATCGTGCATCTCGGCATCGTCGTCATGTTCATGGGATTCACCGGCCACGCGTGGGGCGTCGACAAAGAGGTTTCGCTGAAGCCCGGCGAAACGTTGCAGGTCGACCATTACCAGCTGAAATACGTGAGCCCGCGCATGGAGGTCGACCAGACCAAGCGCATGATCTTCGCCGACCTCGCGGTCACCGAGACATCGAGCGGCGCAACGGTGGGGCAGGCGACGCCGGCCAAGTTCATCTATCGCAAGATGCCCGAATCGCCGACCACCGAGGTCTCGATGCTGCACTCGATTCGCGACGATCTCTACGTCGTCGTCGGGATGGTCAGCCCAGAAACCAAAGTCGCGACGTTCCAAGTGCACGTGAACCCGTTGGTCTCCTGGATCTGGGCGGGAGTCCTCGTACTCATCCTCGGCGCAGTGGTGTCGATGTGGCCCGACGTCGCTGTCCAAGAGGCGCGCGGCTGGTCGTACCTCCGCCTGGCGGGCGGACTGACATCCTCGCTCCTCTTCGGCTTGATCGTGGCGCTTACGCCCGCCCGAGCCTTCGGGCAATCGAGCTCGTCTTTGCACGCCGGCTCGGTCGAAATCAACGATCCGGTCGAGCACGCCCTCTTCAGCAAGCTGCTCTGCCAGTGCGGCGATTGCGCGAGGCTGCCGCTTTCCACCTGCACCTGCAGCACCGCCGATTCGACGCGGAGCGAGATCCGTTCGAGGCTCCGGTCGGGAACGACCCCAGAGGTCATCATGGCCGATTACGCGCGCGAATACGGGCCGGCGGCGCTCAGCGTTCCGCCCAACAAGGGCGCGCTGCGAGCCATCTACATCGTACCCGTCGTCGTCGCGCTCGGCGGCCTCGGGCTCGTGTTCACCGTCGTTCGGCGCTGGAAAAAGCGAGGCGAAGATGACGCGACTCCGACCGCCGCGCCCGGAGTTCCCACGCCTCCCGACGCCTACGATGCAAAACTCGACGAAGAGCTGAAGAGACTCGATGGCTGAGCCCGCCAAAGCGAAAACATCCAAGCGTCCGCCCAAGATCGAAGCGGAAACGAATCCCGATGCCACCCCCGAGCAGCGAATCGCGGGGACCTTGCGCTGGGCGCTGCCGCTGGCGTCGCTCGTCGCGGCCATCGCCGTGGGGATCGCTTACGGCGTCGGTACGGCGATCCTGATTTTAGCCGGCGGCGTGTTGCTCGCCGTCATCGCGATCCTCTGGGCGAGCGTGCGGACCCTTGCGGGCGACGCGCCGATCACGCTCGAGGAGGCGCTCGCGCTCGGCGCCCCCAGCGCGGCGGAGGAGCAGAAACGCGCGGTGCTGCAAGCCCTGAAAGATCTCGAATACGAACGCAGCGTCGGCAAGATCGGCGAACGCGACTACGAAGAGCTCTTGCAACGCTACCGCACCGAAGCCAAGCGGCTGCTCCGAGCCGTCGACGAAGATCTCGCCCCCGCTCGCGCGCGCGCCAGCGCCTACCTTGCCGAGCAGCTCGGTCGTCCGGAGAAGAAGCCGGCGGCGGCCGAGCCTGCGAAAAGACCGGAGCGCCGCACGTGCGCGAGCTGCCAAACCGACAATGATGTGGATGCCGTCTTCTGCAAGAAATGCGGCGCGAAAATGGCGTCGACATCGAAAGGCCGACAAGATGCGACCGCTTGATCGGCGCCCCTGGACGTGGCTCGCTCCCGCCGTCTGCAGCCTCGCAACCGGCGTTCTCGTCCCGCCACACGCCGTCGCGGCGATCGAGGGGGGTTCGCGCGACGCAGGCGTCCGAGCGCGCGATGCGGCTGCCGCTCCCGCCGCGCCGGCATCGCCAAGGCCTCTTCCGCCGGGGCATCCCGGGATCGACCCCACGGACGACGAAGAAGGAGACGACGAGGAGCTGCCTCCTGGCCATCCGCCGCCGTCAACCGGCGGGGCCAGAGGACCGCATGAAATGGACCGCCTGGCGGCCGACAAGTCGGATGTCGACGAGAGCCTTCCTCCCGGCACCATCGTGGTCGAAGTGCGGGACAAAGCCGACCAGCCTCTGCCCCGTACCGACGTGACGCTGGGAATCCTGCAGCAATCGGTCGCAAAGGGGGAGTCACGCAAGCGGACCAATCGTCAAGCCGACGAGTCCGGCACCGTGCGGTTCGACGGTCTCGAGGCGGGCGGCGGGGTCGCCTACCGCGTCACCGTGCCCTCGGCCGCCGAGGGAGGCGAGACGGCCACGTTCGCGGCTCCTCCGTTTCAGCTCGATCTGCACCATGGCCAGCGGGTGACGCTTCACGTCTACCCGGTGACCAGCCGCATCGCGGAGACGATGATCGGCCTCGACGGAATCATCTACATGGAGCTCAAAGACGACGCCATTCAGTTCGACGAGCTCTTTCGAGTTTACAATCTCGGCGCGGTCACCTGGGTGCCGAGCGATGTCGTGATCACACTGCCCAAGCGGTTCAAAGCCTTCAATGCACAGAAGGAAATGAGCGACATCGGCTTCGAGGAAGTGGCCGGCAAGGGGGCGAAACTGCGCGGGACGTTCGGCCCCGGTCAGCACGAGACGCACTTTCGTTACCAGGTCCCCTACGACGGTGACGAGTCCGTCGAATTTGCGGTCACCTTGCCTCCTCACGTTGCCCGCATGCGGGTCATTGCAGAAGCGAGCAAGGCGATGACCCTACGAGTCAACGACTTTCCCGGCGCGACTTCGGATCGAAACCAAAAAGGGCAGCGGGTGGTCGTCACCGAGCGGCAGATGCGACCGGGTGAGCAGCCGATCGCCGAGCTTCACATGGCGCTCGAAAACATTCCAACCGAAGGGCCGGCGAAGTGGATCACGGTGGCGATCGCAGCGGCCACGATGGCCCTCGGCCTCTTCGTCTCGCTCGAGCAAGCCAAAGCGAAAAGCAAAACGACGATGCCACTTCGTGAAGAGGAAGCCGATCAGGCCCGCACCCGTCTCGTCGCCGAGATCGCGGCGCTCGATCGAGCGCACGAAGCGGGGGAAATTGGGCCGAAAGCGTACGGTCGCATCCGCGACGTGCTCATCGATGCGTTGGCGCGGATCATGGTCACGTCGCCCGCTTGAGCTCGTCGCTGGGAAAGATCTGGATAACCCTGTGGTTTTCTTCCGCGCAGAGACGGGACGGTCGGCCGCCTCCCGAAATGTCCCTCGTCGGTCCTCGCTCAGCCAACGGGTTCGCCCCCAGCCAGGTCCTACCGGCGAGCGCACAAAACAGCTCCGTTTTGTACTTATCCCCATCCTCCACAGCCCCTATCGACACCACTACTTATTTATGAGAAGGAAAGACTCGAACGATAGTCGGACGCTTGCCTGACGTTTTTTCAACCACCGAGGACCCCGCATGGACGTCACCGTCCCGAAGAAAGATCTTCTCAGACTGGTCGGGCGATGCCAGGGCGTCGCCGACAAGAAGAGCACGATGCCCGCTCTCTCCAACGTCCTGCTCAGCGTCAGCGGACCGTCCGAACTGCGGGTAGCCGCGACCGACCTTTATTTGGCGGTCAGCGGCACGCTGAGCGGCGTCGAGGTGAAAAAGGGAGGCAGCGTCGCCGTACCCGCCAAAGACCTCTACGAGCGGCTCAAGATGATGCCCGACGGGCCTTTGCACGTGGTGACGAACGATGGGTTTTCCACGGTGATCAAAGCTGCCACGAGTGCGCGCCGCTACACGCTCCGCGGCATGCCAGGCGAGGACTTCCCCGCGCTCGCCGAACCCGACCCGAAGGCGGCCACCCTCGAGCTCGAGCTCGAGCTGCTCGCCAAGCTCATCGCGCGCACGCACTTTTCGATCTCCACCGACGAAACGAGAGCCGCCCTGAACAGCGCACTCTTCGAGTGGGACGGAGACCGCGTGCGAATGGTCACCACCGATGGGCATCGCCTCTCGAAGATGGAGGTTCGCGTCGCCGGACGTCAGGCGACCGCAACGATGCTGATTCCGCTCAAAGCCATCGGTGAGCTGCGGCGATTGGGGGAGGAGGCCCGCGCGGACGCATCGCGAGAAGGGGACCCCCCGAAAGTATCGATTAGCCAGAGCGGACCCAATGCGTTTTTCCTGATTGGTGGCACCCGGTTTTCGGTGAAGCTCGTCGATGCCCAGTTTCCACCGTATTCCCAGGTCATTCCCCAAACGAGCGATCGAGCGATCCGAGCGCCGCGCGCCGCGTTCGCCGATGCTCTTCGGGCTGTTTCGCTCGCCGCCAGCGATCGCACCGGCGGCGTGAAGCTCGAGGTGACGAGCGGCGCCATGCGCATCACCAGCGAAAGTCCCGAAACCGGCGATGGGTTCGACGAGGTGCCGGTCGACTACGCCGGAGCGGAGGTCGTGATCGGGTTCAACGCCCGCTACTTCTTGGACGTGCTCGGCGCGATCGACGACGAGGAAGTGGTGCTCGGCATCGGCGGCGATCTCGACCCTTGCGTCATCAAATCCGCGGCAGAGAGCGACGAGCAGAGCTACAAGGCCGTCGTCATGCCGATGCGCATATGAACTA